>JAYSSW010000170.1:0-2228 GCA_043720335.1 Planctomycetia bacterium | reverse complement strand
GTTGAAAGAGGTCTTCGCCCCTGGCGCAAATCTCATGCCGAATTCGCCTGATGTTTTCGGTACTCCTAAAACGAGTGCCATTGCCCTGCCGGTCGCGGCTCTGGCGCTGCGCTCTCGTTTTACGACGCATCGTCGCGCGTTTTTCCTCGCTTGGCGCTTCGGGCTCAGGCGTGAAAAAAAGCCGAGACGCACACAGCGTCCCGGCCCTTTCAAGTTCAGCGGCAGCGTCGCGGGTTATTCGTCGATGGTGCAGGCCTTGTGGCCGAAGGTGCCGCAGCGCTTCTCCAGGCCCTGGCGGACGGCGTGGCAGATGCCGTTGACGTCGAGGCCGAGGTCGGCGAGGAGTTCGGCGCGTTCGGCGTGCTCGACGAAGCGGTCGGGGATGCCGAGGCGGACGATGTGGCGGCTGTCGACGCCGGCGGCGTTGGCGGCCTCCAGCACCGCGCTGCCAAAGCCCCCTTCGAGCGTCCCTTCCTCGATGGTGACAACGACCGACGCTTCCTCGACGGCTCGCAGGATGGTGGTCTTGTCGAGCGGCTTGCAGAAGCGGGCATTGATGACGCCGACATCGAGGCCTTCCTGGCGCAGCCGTTCGGCCGCTTTGACGCAGGCGGGGAACAGGGTGCCGAACGCGACGAGCATGGCGTCGTTGCCCCACTCGTAGACCTCGGCCTGGCCGAGTTCGATCGGGGCGACGCCGCGTTCGACCTTTTCCAGACTGGCCTTGGGGTAGCGGATGCCAGTCGGGCTTGTGTGGTTGAGGGCGAAGTCGAGCATGGGGCCGATGTCGTGTTCGTCGCCGGGGGCCATCACGACCATGTTCGGGAAGAGGCGCATGTACGGGATGTCGAAGCAGCCGTGGTGCGTGGGGCCGTCGGGGCCGGTCAGGCCGGCGCGGTCCATGCAGAAGACGACCGGCAGGTTCTGCAGGGCGACCTCCTGGAAGATCTGGTCGAACGAGCGCTGCAGGAAAGTCGAGTAGATGTCGACGATCGCCTTGACGCCGGTCTTGGCCATGCCGGCCGCGAAGGCGACGCCGTGCGACTCGCAGATGCCCACGTCGAAGAAGCGGTTCGGGAAGTCGGTGCGGACCTGTTCGAGCTTGTTCCCCTGGCACATGGCGGCGGTGATGACGCTCACGGCCGGATCGACCTTCATCATGTCGTGGATGGCGACACTCATGGCGTCGGTGTACGCCTTCGCGCCGGCCTTCTTCAGCGAGACGATGGTGCGGTCGGGGCCGAGCTTCTCGAACACCGGCGGCGTGTGGTAGGTGACCGGGTCGTCGCTGGCCTGTTGGACCCCCTGCCCCTTCACGGTGAGGACGTGGAGCAGCACGGGGCCGGGGTGGTCCTTGACCTGCTTGAGCCAGTGGCGCAGGGTGGGGAGGTCGTGCCCGTCGATGGGGCCGACGTAGTGGAAGCCCATTTCCTCGAAGAGCATGCCGCCGGTGAACATGGCCTTGAAGGCGTCGCGGAACTGGTCGATGGCCTGGTTGGCGACGTTGCCGACGAGGGGAAGCTTCGACAGGATGGTGCGCAGGTGGCGCTTGGAGTCGAGGTAGAAGTTCGACAGGCGGGCGCGGTCGAGGCAGCTCGCGAGGGCGCCGACGCGCGGGCAGATCGACATCTGGTTGTCGTTGAGGACGACAAGGAACTTGCGGTTGAGGTGGCCGGCGTTGTTGAGGGCTTCAAACACGATGCCGGAGGGGAGCGCGCCGTCGCCGATGACCGCGACGCTGTACTGGTCGGGCTTGCCCATCAGCTCGTCGCCCATCTTCAGGCCGAGCGAGGTGGAGACGGAGCAGCCGGCGTGTCCGGTCATGAACAGGTCGTAGGCGCTCTCGTTGGGGTTGGGGTAGCCCATGAGGCCGCCGCGCGTGCGGATGTTGTCGAATTCCTTGTAACGGCCGGTGATGAGCTTGTGCGGATAGATCTGGTGGCCGGTGTCCCAGATGAGGCGGTCCTTGCTGAAGTCGTAGGCCATGTGCAGGGCGAGGCACAGTTCGACGACGCCGAGGTTGCTGGCGAAGTGGGCGGGGCGGATGCTGAGGACGCGGACGAGCTCGTCGCGCATCTCCTGGGCGAGCTGGCCGAGCTGCGTCTCGCTGAGCTTGTGGAGGTCGGCGGGGGAGGAAATGGTCGAAAGAATGTCGCTCATGGTCGCTTCCTTTTTGCTCAGAAGTTCATCCATTGATGCCCAGGCTCCGCATGGGCGCCTCCCGTCCA
>JAYSSW010000169.1:0-4822 GCA_043720335.1 Planctomycetia bacterium | reverse complement strand
CGGAACTGGTCGCCTTCGGACAGACGGATCGCGGAATTGGCGGCCTGAAGAAGCTGCGTCACTGACGGAAACAACCCGCCTGCTTGCTCGGAGAAGCGATTGATGAGATTCGACTCGTTCGTTTCGTACGCGAGCTGAACCGCGCGATAAGATCCGGATGCTCCCAACGCAAGGTTCACTCGCATGCTGGCGACCTGAGCCGCCATCGTGGCGAGCAAGTCGTTGATCCTCGCGTATGGCCCCTGATTACCTCCGGCCCCTTCGTCGAGGCGAATCGCGCCGATTGCGCTGGTCATGGCGCCAGAAAGCTGATTCAACCGCGCCAATCGCTGCTCCTCCGTCAACTCCCCACCGGGCTGCTCCTTGAGCGCGATCGTGAACGTCGCGGTCTTGCTCAGCGCGGGGGCGCCGTTGTCGGTGGCCTGGACGGTGAGCGTGAACAACGGGTTGGTCTCGAAATCGACCGCAGCGCTGTTGGCGACGCGGATCGTTCCGGTGGTGGCGTCGATGCTGAACGCGCCGCCCGTGTTGCCGGCGACGATGCTGTAGGTCAGCGTCTGGCCGAAATCGGGATCGGTCGCCCAGGCTCCCCCAACGATGGTGCCGGCGCTGGCGTTCTCCTCCAGCGTCACCGTGTCGTTGTCCATCGCCGGCGTTTCGTTCACGTCGGTGACGGTGATCGTCAGCGGGTTGTCGAGGGGCATGCCGCTGGAACCCACGACGCGGACGACGATGTTAGCGGTGTCGCTGGCTTCGTAGTCGAGCTGCGAGCCGTTGTCGACCTGCAGCTGGTTGCCGACGATCTTGAAGCGGCCGTCGGCGTCGTCGAGGAGGGAGTAGGTGTAGCTGTTGAACGGGTCGGGGTCCGACATCGACAGCGTGGAGACGAGCGTGCCGGTGGTGCTGTTCTCCGCGATCGTGTTGCCGGTGAACTGCAAGGAAGGCGGCGTGACCGTGGTACCACCGGTCACGTTGATCGTCACCGTGGCGACGGCGCTGTCGGCGCCGTCGCTGGCGGTGTACTGGAAGGAGTCGCTGCCGCTGAAGCTGGAGTTGGGCAGGTAGCTGAACGTGCCGTCGCTGAGAAACGTGAGGCTGCCGTTCGTGGGGCTGGTCAGCTGCGATGCGGTGAGTGTGCCGCTTCCCGAGGTCGAGTCGTTCGCCAGCACGCTCGGTGCCAGGAGCATGGTCCCTGCCGTGGCGCCGTGCAGGTCGGGCATCGCGGTGACGCTTGGCATGGCGCGGTCCTCCAGCAGTTCCAGGGCGAGGCGGGGCGTGCGCCAGTACGGCCTACGCGCCCCCCCCCATTTTGAAGCAGCGGCGGACCCACGAGCGGAAGGTGTTGGGCATGATGCAGGTTCCTGATGGGTTTAAGCGAATGGCGGACGCACCATTCATCTTTACCAAGGGTAACGATTGTGCCGCGTCGTCGCAATGTCGGTTGCGGGATTTTCCCTTTTCACGAAGAAAGCCCAGGGATGCCATCCCTGGGCTTTCGATGCTTCCATGATTGCCGGCGTGGGACGCGCGTCGCCTACAGCCCGAAGTCGCCCTTCACGCGGCGCCAGGCGCTGTGGATGTGGTTGGCGGGGTTGCCGGCCGCGTCGGCCTGGATGTTGAGGAACTCGACGACGAACGTCGGGCCTTGCACGCGGTAGGTGAAGCCCTTGCCCGGCTCGGCGCTGCCGGTGAACGCGAAGTGGACCTTGTCGATGCCGTGCTGCGTCACCTGGCTCATCTCCTGGGCGGCCACGTCGGCGGGCATCCGGCTCGTGTAGCTGTCCAGCAGCTTCAGCAGCGTCGCCTTCTGCTCCATCGTCATCTTCGCGGCGGCCAGGCCAACCGGGTCACTCAGCTTCGGAACCAGCGTCTTCTGCCCCGGCTCGTCGAACGGCTTCGCCTGCAGCGCCGCCTTGCTCTGCTCGGGGTCGAGTGACTTGTAGAGCGTGCGGGCCAAATCCTCCACGGCGGGCAGGATGCGCTTCCCCTTGTCCTGGCCGGTCTTGATCTCGGCCGGGTTGGAGCCGAAGAACGCGGGGGTCGACGAGACGACCTGCTGGCCTTCGAGGGTGAAGTTCAGCGAGAGGTGGTGCCCTTCGACGCGCCAGCCCCACTTGCCGGTCTTGGACGGGTCGCCGAACAGGGTGAAGAAGTACCAGCCCGGATTGCGGACCATGGCGCTCTTGGCGCCTTCCTGGGCGAGAAGGATTCCCTCCAGGCTCATGATGGTCGAGACGGCGGCGTGGCCCGACTCGCTGGTGCCCGCTCGGACCAGGGCGAGGGCGGCCTTCTTCTGCGCCGGCGTCATCTCTTCGAGCGCGATCCCCTTGCGGGTCGTCTTGCGCTCCTTGTCCTGGAGCGGGATGAAGTTCCAGTTGGTCCGTTCGTTGCTGTCGAAGGCGAAGACGCCCTTTGTCTTCTGCTCGGCGGTGAGGGTGGCGAGGAGGCCCTGGGCGGCCTCGGCCATGCCGGCGCCCGACTTCCGCGTCTGCTGGGCGACGACGGCGATCCCCGCCAGCGTGCCGAGCGCGACCAGTGCCAATGCGATCCGCAGCAGTTTCATGCAAGTCTCCTTGGAGAGCAGGGGGAATGAATCAAGGGCAGCAAGCGCCAAGCCCCATCATGAGCGAAGCGATTGGTGGGGGTCGAACCCCCAGGAATCGCGTTGCTCATCCTGGGGCTTGGGACGCTCCCTGTCAAGTCACACGCGGATGAGATCGACGCGGCGTTCCCAGTCGTCGCAGATGGCGCGGGTGCGCTGGGCGGCGGCGCCGAGGTACTTCGCCGGGTCGTCCAGCACCGCCAATTGATCGGGCGTCATCTTCGCCAAATAGTCGGCGATGCTCGCGTCCTCGCGCAGTAGTTGCGACAACGGCCGCTTCTGCAGGCGGGCGTCGCGGGCCAGCACGCGGGCTTTCTCATGCGCCTCGGGATGCCCGTGCATCGCCAGCAGCACGTACAGAGGCTCGGCGGTGATCGGGTCCTTGCCCCCTTCCAGCACCTCGCGCATCCGCGCCGCGTCCGGCTCCACCGCGTCAAGCGTCGCGGCCAGCCGGTGCACTCCATACGCGAACGCCGCCAGGTGCTCGGTCACGAATCGCATCGACGCCGAGTTCGTCAGGTCGCGCTGGTGCTCCGAGATCTGGTCCATCAGCACCGTCGTCAAGCGCGGCATGTACGCCTTCCACATGCTTTTGACGTGCTCGAAATCCTTCGGGTTGACCTTGTGAGGCATCGTCGACGAGCCGACGATCTGGCTCTTCGGGTCGTTCGCCTTGCGGTCGCGCAGTTCGCGGATCTCGCTGCGCTGGAGGTGGCGGAAGTCGTCGGCCAAATTCGCGAAGACGCCCCAGCAGACGGTGAGCGCGTAGACGTAGTCGGCGACGTACTCGGGCTGCGTGACCTGCGTCGAGATCTCCGGCGCGACCAGGCCCAGCTTGCACATGAGGGCGGCTTCAAGCGAGGCGGGGTCGGGGCTGAGCAGCGACAGGGCGTTGTACGCGCCGACCGCGCCGGCGAACTTGCCGCGCAGGTTGCGGGCGGCGTTGGCGATCTTCTCGATGCACTGGCCGACGCGGGAAACATAAAGCGCCACCGCGAAGCCGAACGTCATTGGCACCGCGTGCTGGCCGTGCGTGCGCCCCATCTGCGGCGTGTCGGCGTGCGCCCGCGCCATCGCGATCAGCTTCCGCTCCAGCGCGATCAGGTCGGGCACCACCACGTCGCGCGTCGCTTCGCGCAGGCACAGCGCCCGGGCCGTGTCCATGATGTCGGCCGAGGTCGCGAACAGGTGGATGTAGGGCTGCGCCGCCGGGCTGACGTATTTGTGGATCGAGTTGACCAGCGCCCGGATGTTGTGCTGGATGCGGCGTTCCTCCTCGTACACCTCCTCCGGCGTCACCTTCTTGCACGCCTCGGCGATCTCGGCGGCGGCCTCCGGCGGGCACACCCCCTGGTCGGCCAGCGTCGCCGCCAGCGCGGCTTCCACGCGCGCGAGGTAGCGGACCTGCGAGATCTCCGCGACGTACGGGTGCAGCCGCTCGAAGAAGACCGGGTCGGCGAAGTAGTAGCGGGCGTCGAACGGCGAGGCGGCGTCGAACGGATTCATGGATGCTTCCCAAGGAGGTTTGTCGTTAGGTTTATGGACGCCGCGCCGCGCAGGCAAAGCGAACTAACGATGGGGGCTTGTCGGATCCTCGTTCCCGGCTCCGCTGCGGAGCAAGCTTCGCCGCGATTCCTGGGATTCGTCTTTTCGCTGGAAGACGAGAAATCCCGCGTGTAACATGGCGAGACGTTCTCGCCGAGGATGGTTTTGGCGCTGAGTCATATAAGCGCGATCGATGCCGAAGTTCGCGGCGACTCATTGCAGGTCCTCGAATCGGCAACCGTCGTGATGTTCGCCTACCCCGATAGCGATTCGGCGTTCGGCAAATCGAGAACCTCGGCGGGCCACGAACTGCTTCAGCGATTGCGACGACCGACATCTTGAATCGCTGAGCCCGAAGCGCAAGCGAGGAAAGCCGCGCGACGATGCAGCGGGATCGTCGCGTGTCGGGGCTGCCGATGCGCAGCGGGGAATGGGCTTTCGTCGCCGCACCCCTCGCTGCGCGTTGGCGAACGGGACACGCAACGCTTCTCCGCGGCGCGCGGCTATCCTCGCTTGGCGCTTCGGGCTCAGAGCGTGTGGTGCCTGCACGACAGCCCTTCGATGTGTCCTGAGCCCGAAGCGCAAGCGAGGAAAGCCGCGCGACGCTGCAGCGGGATCGTCGCGTGTCGGGGCTGCCGATGCGCAGCGGGGAATGGGATTTCGTCGCCGCGCCCC
>JAYSSW010000168.1:0-10058 GCA_043720335.1 Planctomycetia bacterium | reverse complement strand
AAACTTGCGGGCTGCTCGCGCCCACGCACCAGCCGCCCGCGCAACCCGGCGGCTCACGCCGCTCGGCTCGCCGCTGGCGTTCTCAATAGCGGCAGACGAGGTGGACGCTGCTCGTCACGTTCCAGTTGCCGACGACGATGCCGGGGACGTTAGCGCCGCCGTTGAAGCCGCCTTGGAATCCGCCGCCGAACCCGCCGCGGCTGGTCTGCTCGGTGATGCTCACGACGCTGACGTTCTTCCCCTTGGCCCCGGCGGCGTAGGCGTTCGCGTTGGCGATCGCGTCCTCGACCGCTTTGGTCATCGCTTGGCGCCGCAGCTCGGTGTCGTCCTCCTTGAAGAACTCGATGTTCCCCTTGCTGTTGACGCCGTTCTGCAGGCCGGCGTCGAGGAGGCGGCTGGCGATGGCGCCGAGCTTCTCCGGGTCGGCCTCCTTCACCAGCACCGAAAACGACTGGTCGCACTGATAGCCGACGATCTTGTGCCGTTTGCTGTCCTCGTAGAGGATCGAGACGCTGTTGTCCCGCGTGCGGCTCTTGAGGTCGGCCAGCTTCAGCGCCAGCAGCGCGGCCTGCACCTTGGCGATGATCCGCGCGTTCTCCGTCCGTGCGGCGGCGACGGTCTCGCCGCTGGTGATGACGCCGAAGTACACACGGGCTGAATCGGGCGTGCCGACGACGGTGGCCGACCCGTCGGCCTTGATGGTCCGCTGCGGCGTCAGCGGGGCGGCTTCCGGCTGGTCGGCGTGGCCTCGCATCAGGAAGACGCAGGACAGCACAGCCACAATGGATCCGCCAACCAGCAATGCGACGCGATTCATGTGCGATCTCCTTCGGGGAAAAACGGGGTGGACAACCATGTTGAGCGGAACCCCCACCAATCGCTTCGCTCATGGTGGGGCTTGGGGGGACACACTCACTGTCTTCCTCTTCTCAGCCTTTTCCTCTGCGCCTCTGCGGTTAGCTCTCCCTACCTCGCGGTCAGGTTCGCCTGGTACGACTCCAGTTCGCGCTGGCGCATCTCCTGCACGGCTTGCAGCTCGCGGATCTGCTTCTGCAGCGTCTCGATCTCGGTTTCGCGGGCCACGAACTTCTCCAGGAACTTGCGGTAGTGCTCGGAGCTGGGGGGCACGATGGCGAGGTTCGACCGCAGCCTCGCCTGGTCCTCGCCGACCTGCTTCATCTCCTTCTCGCGGTCGGCCAGCGCCTTCATGCCGTCCTCGACCTTGCGGCGCAGCGACAGCGCTTCCTTCAGCGCCGCACGCACGCCGGGGCTGGCGGCGGTCGATTCGGCGAACTGCTGGAGCTGGTCGTTCGCCAGCGTGCGCAGAATCGTCTCCGCCTTGACGGCGATCTCCTCGACGATGTCGTATTTGCTCGCCGTCCCCTTCGCCGCCTTCACGGTGAACGGGTGCGTCGACGGCCCGGCCACGCGCGGCCCGTCGGCGTCGATCCGCGCCGCCCCCTTCGCGACATGGTGGACGATCTCGTAGACGCCGTCCTCGTCGGTCTGGTTGTCGACCGTGTAGGTCTTGACCGTGCGGTGGCTGGTCGTCGTCTTCAGCGTCCCCTTGTCGATCTCCAGCTCGGCCAGCGTCGTGGTCGCCTTCGACCGCGCGGTCAGCAGCGACACCTTCGGCACGATCGGCTGCGGGTTCTTGAGCACTGGCATCGCGGTCCGTTCGTTGAAGCGGCGCTGCTCGACCACCGTCAGCGTCTCGGACTTGCCCGGCGCCACCTTCACGGTGAAGACGCGGGCCTCCTTGGTCGTCTCGCCCGGCTGCGGCTCGACGAGCTGCCAGTCGCGCTGGATCGGCTGCGACACGCGAACCGTGCGCTCGTGGGCCGAGTCGTTCTGGATCTTGTACGTCGTCGTCTTCCTCATGCGGTAGCCGGCGAGCAGGTCGTCGTCGCTGAAGGTGATTTGGATGGTTGGGTCGGGCCGATCCTCGACGCTGCGATGAACGCTGATCTTGCTGACGTTGCCGACGACGATGCCCGGCCCGGCGGCGACCTGCTCGGTCTTGGCCTGGTCTTCGTTCACCACCAGTTTTTCGGTCTTTCCCGCCGCGACCGGGGCGAGGAAGCGCAGGTGCGTGCGGCTCGTCTCGGCGGGCTTGGCTGGCTCGATCAGCTTCCAGTCGGGCCGCAACGGATGCTCGACCAGCACCGCGCGGTCGTGCGTCGAGCGGTTCTTCAACTGGTAGGTTCGCGTCGAACGCTGCGTGTAGTTCGTCTTCAGATGCTGGCCGTCGAACGTGATCGTCATCTCCGGCCGGGGCGCTTCGCTGACCTTCCAGGTGACATCGGTCCCCTGGTCGAGCGCGTAGCTGAGGAGCCGTTCCTCGCCGGGGCGCAGTTCGAGGATGCGCGTGTCGCCGGCGTAGGTCTGGTCGTCGTAGACGGTGATCGGGCCGTGCGTGAGGGGCTGCTTGGTCGAGTTCTTCAGCCGCACGCCGAGCATCGGATGGCGCAGGTGGGTCGCTTCGTTGTAGATGCTGAGCTTCTCGCCTTCGATCGACTGTTCGAGGATCGGCAGCATGGCCGACTTCTGGCGGTCGAGGCTGATCTTGTGGTCGAGGCGGTACTGGAAATGGTCGCCCGCCGAGTCGCCGCTGGCGACGGCTTCGATGCCTTCCTTGAAGTTGAGGGCGGCGGCGGGTCCGAGCTTGCGTGCTTCCTCCAGCGCCTTGGCCTGGACGAGCCGGCGCTGCTGCAACTCCTCGAAGGTGAGGCGGTTGATCGCCCCGCCCTGGAACTGCCCGCCGCCCTGGAACTGCCCGCCGAAGCCGCCCTGCTGCCCGCCGAAGCCGCCCTGCTGTCCGCCGAAATTCCCGCCGAAGCCGCCGCCGAAGTTGCCCGCGTACTGGCCGAAGCCCCGCGCCGGGGGGCCGCCCTCGGCGACCGGCGCGGGGGGCGTCCCGAGGCCCTCGCTGTGGACCGGCGGGCGCAGCAGCGCGTAGTGCTCCGGCTCGACGGTCGGGCGCGGCTGGTAGAGCGGCTCGTACAGGTTCATCTTGAACGAGATCGGCCGGCCCGACACCAGCGTCATCTGCACGTCCTTCCAATCGTCGTCGCTGGGGTTCTCGACCATCGCCCAGCCCTGGAGATAGACCTTGCCGTTCGGCTCCAACCGCAGGCGGTAGGTGGTGCGCCAGATGGGGCGTTCGACGACGTAGCCGACGCGGACGCCGCGTTTGCCCTTGCCCTGGAAGTTGAGGGCGACGCTCTTCTTCTGCTGCATGTTGCCGCGCGCGAGGACGCGCAGCGCCTGGTTGAGTTCGCGGTCGAGGGTCGGGTTGGCGAACTTGACGGCCGCGACCTGGTCGAGCGGGATGGACCGCATGCCGTCCTTGGTGCTGAGGTTGAGCATCTCGGAAGTCGGCGGGTTGAGAGCCGTGAGTTCAGTGATGTTGGTCTTCGCCTCCATGCCGACGAGGACGCCGGACCACTTTTGCAGCGGCGTGTCCTTCTTGTCGCGCATCTGCACCTCGATGCTTTCGCCGCGGGTCTGGTGCAGGATCTGCGCGAAGGTCGGGTTGTCGGACAGGTCGATGGCGAAGCTGCGCAGCGTCTTGTCGAGCGGGTCGTGGCTGTCGTAGCTGACGGTGCTGACCCGGCCGCCGTTGAGGTCCTGGAGGACCATGCTCTTGAGCAGGTCGTTCATGTCGTCGGTGGAGAACGACAGGTCGACCTGGGCGTTGTCCTGCACCTGGCCTTCGCGCTGGAGGTAGGCGACGCCGCTGTTGAAGAGGACGACCTGGCGGATCGGCAGCGGCGACTCGGCGGCGGCGGGCGGCCTGACCGTTGCGACTGGCGCGGCGCCCCCTCCTTCCATCGGCGCGGCGGCGAACCAGGCGCCCCCCGCCACGAGAATCAGAATGACAACGACCGCCAGCCAACGCCGATGCTTGTGCATGCGCAATCTCCGTGGAACGTGTGGAGAGCGAACGCGCGGCGAGGCGGAACTTGCGCTGCGAGTTTGACGCGCAGGCAGCGATTGCATGATTGCAACGTATCAAGCCCGCTGCCGCTAGGCGGCGCGGTGAAAGCATGCGTTGACCCCGCCGCCTATTGGCAGCGGGCTTGATAACGGGATGGAAGATCATTCATTTCGCTTGCTGCGTTGTCGCGCAAGTCGGCACGCAGGGCGCATTCCAACGGTGTCGAACGAGCGGAACGCGAACTGACCTCCGAATGACGACTTCGCCGTCGTTTCGATGACATCGCGACCTCGCTGCTTCGCTCGCTTCTTTTCGACGAAACAATCAGCAAACCTAGCCCAGATCGTGACTTGCGGAAAACCTACGCGTCGGCTCCGCTGCGCCGGCATGCGGTCTGCTTTGCTTCTTTGCATCGAACAACCACCTCGGAAAACACCACAGGAATCGCACCATGTTCGCCAAGCTCCTCAACCGCCTGACCCGCTCCGCCACCAAGCCCCTGCGCCGATTTCGCCCGGCCATCGAAAGCCTGGAGACGCGCGAGGTCCCCGCCGCCGCCCTCAGCGCCGGCACGCTCGTCATCAACGGCACCGCCGCCCATGACAACGTCGTTGTCAACACGTTTGGCAGCTCGCTCGTGAAGGTCACGATGAACGGCGCCAACCAGTACTTCTTCCGCAGCTCGATCACCACCAACAAGGTCGTCTTCAGCGGCGGCAACGGCAACGACTACTTCAACAACAATCTCGCCTCCTTCCGCGTCGTCGCCTACGGCGGGGCAGGCAACGACACCATGTGGGGCGACAACAACAACGACATCCTCTACGGCGACGCCGGCAACGACAAGCTCTATGGCTGGGGCGGCAACGACTTCCTCTTCGGCGGGACCGGCGACGACAAGCTCTACGGCAACTCCGGCCACGACTACCTCTACGGCCAGGACGGCTCCGACTTCCTCGACGCCGGCGCCTCCGGCGAGTACGTCAGCGGCGGCGCCGGCTACGACTTCAACGCCTACCAGACCGTCGTCGCCGGCGCCACCTACACCGACGTCCGCCAGGGGGGCAGCCCCACCTGCTGGCTCGTCTCCGCCATCTCCGCCGCCGCCTACCAGGGGCACAACCTCGGCAGCCGCATCAGCTACGTTGGCAGCAACCTCTACCGCGTCGGCATGTACAACACCGCCGGCTCCTACACCAGCGTCTACGTCACCTTCGACGGCACGGTCAACGGCGCCGACGCCCAGGCCAACCCGTACCAGGAAGGCGAATCGTGGGTCACCATCACCCAGCGGGCCTACCTCCAGTCGCGCGGCCTGAGCATCACCGCGCCGCCGTCCGGCTGGGCCGACGGACCGATCCGCGCCCTCACCGGGCACACCGCCACCACCTACAATCGCGGTTCCGACGGCCTCGCCTCCGACAACATCAGCCGCATCCGCACCGCGCTGGCCAGCGGCCGGAGCGTCGTCGCCGACACCCGCGACAGCGCCAGCGACTTGTCCACGAACATGCTCGTCACCTGGCACCAGTACACCGTCCTCCGCGTCGAGACCACCTGGCGCCACATCAACCTCGGCTTCGGCGGCGGGTTCTGGCTGCCGACCTACTCGGTCGTCGTCCGCAACCCCTGGGGCTACGACGGCGGCGCCACCGCCTCCGGCGACGCCAGCGACGGCGAAGTCCGCCTGTCGTGGTACGACTTCTCCCGCTCGATGGACGCCGTCATCATCGGCTAGGACGCGGTCAGCGATTGCAGATGGCAAAATTGGGATTGCGGATTGAAAATCCTCCAAGCCCCACCATGAGCGAAGCGATTGGTGGGGGTGCGATGAAGCGTGCAGCGGGCGGCGAGATTCATTCGATGTTCTCAAGCCCGCTGCCGTTAGGCGGCGGGGTTGCAGCTTCCACCCGCGCCGTCTAACGACGGCGGGCTTGAAACCATCAACATGGATTTCTCTTCCTTTCTCTGCCTTTTCCTCTGCGACTCTGCGTCTCTGCGGTTAGGTCTTCTCATCCTCGCGCGGCTTTCGCTCCGATCTGGCTTTCTTCGCGGGCCGATTCGTTGTACAATGACGCTTTGAGCACCCGCCACGGAACCGGGACCCCTCAAGAAACGCCAAGCGAACGCGGGACGCGAGAATCCAGCGTCCTGAGCACGGCGAGCGTCGTGCGAGCGCGAAGCGGCGAAACTCGCGCTGCGATGCACGACACAACTTCACTAACCCTGAAGCGAGGGGATCGCTTGACGACTCGCGGAACGAGAAGATTCGTCAACCCTGCGCGAAAAGGTTCGAGGACGCAGCCCACACCGTTCGCGCGGTTTTCACGGCGGGCTTACGCCGTGCCGCTCGCCTCCTGTCGCTGGGGGCGCTTCCACATTGAGAATTGCTGAAGCTTCACAAAACCCAGGGACGCCGTCCCTGGGCTTTCGGTCGGTTTTTTCGATCACCGACAAAGGATGTTCGCTGCGGTCGCGCGGACGGACGGCTCCTCCTCTCGCAGGAAGGCTCGGAATGAGATTGTCGCAGATTCTGCAGTCGCGGTTCATGCCCGACGTGCGGGCCCGAGGCGTCGCCTACGCGCGCAACGGCTCGACGCGGATCAAGTTCGGCGACCGCTCCGTCGTCCGCGCCGAGGTGCAGGGGGTCGACCGCTACCGTGTCGATCTCGAACTCGACGGCAGGACGCTGTACGTCACCTGCTCCTGCCCCTATTTCGAGGGCCGCGAGATCGGCTGCAAGCACTGCTGGGCCACCGTCCTGGTCGCCGAGCAGAAGGGCTTCCTGCGCGACGTGCTGCGGACGCGCGGGATCAAGGTGAAGGCGATCCTGCCGGGGATGGAGCACGGCGTGGTGAAGGACGACCACGACCTGGAGACCGGCCCGCCGCCGAAGGTGCAGCCCGCAGCACAGCGTCCGTTCCCGCAACGGCCTGGGCCGCAGCGTCCCATGCCCCAAAGGCCGGGCGCGCTGAAGCCGGGCGCGCCGAAGCCTGGCACGCCGAAGCCTGGCATGCAGAAGCACGGCTTGCAGCCGAAGCCTGGCACGCCGCAGCCGGCGACGCCGCAGCCTGGGACGCCGCAGCCCAACGGGCCGGGCAAGCGGAAGCGAGGCAAGGGGGCGCCGCCCACCTGGAAACGCGCCTTCGACGAGGTCAAACAGCAGGTGCAGCGCGACGCCACGCCGACGCGCCACAACCAGTGGCCCAACACCCGCCAGCTCCTGTACATCATCGACGCCCCCGGCTCGAAGACCGGCCGCGGCGTCTGCGTCGAGATAGCCTACCAGGAACGCAAGAAGGACGGCGACTGGACCAAGCCCAAGTTCCAGAGCGTCTCGCGCAACGACGCCCACCACGTCCGCGACCCCGCCGACGCCGACATCCTCACGAAGCTCTACGGCGCCGACCCCGCCAACTCCTACGGCTACGACGGCTTCAACTACGGCTCGGCGCGCTTCATGGTCGTCGACGCGCAGCTCGCCTCGCTGCTCCCTGTCATCGGCCGCACCAACCGGCTCCATGTCCGGCTCGGCGCCTCCAAGGAGTCGATCCAGCGCGTCCGCTGGGACGACGGCCCGCCGTGGAAATTCGTCCTCCGCGTCGAGCACGACGAGTCGCGCAAGAAGCTCCACGTCAACGGCGTCTTCACGCGCGGCGCCGAAAGCCTGGCGCTGTCGCACGCCCAGCTCCTCGTCCCCGGCGGCCTGATCGTCTGGGAGGACCGCGCCGCCCTGCTCGACGACGGCGGCGGCTTCCCGTGGATCAACACGCTGCTCCAGAACGGCCCGTTCATCGTCAACAGCAAGCAGGGCGAAGGCTTCCTGCGCGACCTGCTGCTGCTGCCCCAGCTGCCCCCGGTCGAACTGCCGGAGGAGCTGCGCTGGAACGAGGAGAAGCCCACGCCGAAGCCGCGTCTATTGGTTCTGCAAAAGGAGGAGCGCATCGGCGTGCGCCCCCACCTCGACGCCAAGCTCAGCTACGACTACGCCGGCGTCGTCGTCGAGCACGGCCACGCCGGGCGCGGCGTCTACGTCCCGGAGGGGCGCCGGCTGATCCTGCGCGACAGCGACGCCGAGGCCGCCGCCGTCGCCCTGCTCGTCGAACTCGGCTTCCGCGCCGTCCCGCCGCTCACCGGCACGAACGAGATCTTCGAGTTGGCTCCGACCAAGCTCCCCAAGGCGACCCTCGCGCTGATCCAGGCCGGCTGGCACGTCGAAGCCGAGGGCAAGCGCTACCGCAGCGCCAGCGACTTCAAAATCGACGTCACTTCCGAACTCGACTGGTTCGACCTCAAAGGCGTCGCCTACTTCGGCGACCAGACGATCGCGCTGCCCCGGCTGCTGCAAGCCCTCAAGCGCGGCGACGAGTCCATCGTCCTCGACGACGGCTCCATCGGCATGCTCCCCGATGACTGGCTCAAAAAGTACGGCATGCTCGCCGGCCTGGGCGCCACCGAGGGGGACAACCTCCGCTTCGGCCGGGCCCAGGTCGGGCTGCTCGACGCGCTGCTCGAATCGCAGCCCGACGTGTCGTTCGACGAGTCGTACCGCAAAGCGTCCGAGGAGCTGCACCGCTTCGAGGGGATCGAGCCGGTCGAGCCGCCGCCGGAATTCGTCGGCGAGCTGCGGACCTATCAGAAGGAAGGGCTGGGCTGGCTGAACTTCCTCGTCCGTTTCGGCTTCGGCGGCTGCCTCGCGGACGACATGGGCCTCGGCAAAACCGTGCAGGTGCTCGCCCTGCTCGCCGGGCGGCGCCACGCCCAGGAGGCCGACGCCAGCGCGGCGCCGTCGCTCATCGTCCTGCCCAAGTCGCTCGTCTTCAACTGGAAGCAGGAGGCCGCCCGCTTCGCCCCGCAGCTCCGCGTCCTCGACCACACCGGAGCCACACGGATCAAATCGACCGAGCACTTCGACGAGTTCGACGTGATCCTCACCACCTACGGCACCCTGCGCCGCGACGTGCTGATGCTCAAGGACTTCACCTTCGACCACTGCATCCTCGACGAAGCCCAGGCGGTGAAGAACGCCGACTCGGAACAAGCGAAGGCGGTGCGGCTGCTCCGCGCCAACCACCGCCTGGCGATGTCGGGCACGCCGGTCGAGAACCACCTCGGCGAGCTGTGGAGCCTGTTCGAGTTCCTCAACCCCGGCATGCTCGGCCGGGCTTCGCTCTTCAAGCTGGTCGGCGGCGCCGCCCGCAACCCCGACCCGGAGACGCGGCAGATTCTCGCCCAGGGGCTGCGCCCCTACATCCTGCGCCGCACCAAGGAGCAGGTCGCCAAGGACCTCCCCGAGAAGACCGAGCAGACGATCTTCTGCGACCTCGAGCCCGCCCAGCGCAAGCTCTACGACGAGCTGCGCGAGCACTACCGCGTCGCCCTGCTCGCCAAGATCGAGTCGGTCGGCCTGAACCGCTCGAAGATCATGGTCCTCGAAGCTCTGCTGCGCTTGAGGCAGGCCGCCTGCCACCCGGGCCTGCTCGACAAGGAGCAGTCGGGCGAGCCGAGCGCCAAGCTCGACACGCTCATGGAGCACGTCACCGAGATCTGGGAGGAGGGGCACAAGACGCTCGTCTTCTCGCAGTTCACCAGCATGCTCGCCATCGTCCGCGACCGGCTCGACAAGGAGGGCATCCCGTACGAGTACCTCGACGGCAAGACGCGCAACCGGGCCGACAAGGTCGAACGCTTCCAGACCGACCCCGACTGCAAGGTCTTCCTCATCAGTTTGAAAGCCGGCGGCGTCGGCCTCAACCTCACCGCCGCCGAGTACGTCTTCGTCCTCGACCCGTGGTGGAACCCCGCCGTCGAAGCGCAGGCCATCGACCGCACGCACCGCATCGGCCAAACGAAGCCGGTCTTCGCGTACCGCCTGATCGCCCGCGACACGGTGGAGGAGAAGGTGCTGGAACTGCAGAAGACGAAGCGCGACCTCGCCGACGCCATCCTCAGCGCCGACAACAACCTGATCGGCACCCTGAAGCGCGAGGACCTGGAGCTGCTGCTGTCGTGACGCGAAGCGCATCGCGAAGTTTAGCCGCGACGCGCAGCGGAGCGCGGAAACCGCGCGACGGTTCCATTGCGTGGCGTCGCGTGGCGCGCGGTCGCCACGCGAGGA
>JAYSSW010000167.1:0-4825 GCA_043720335.1 Planctomycetia bacterium | reverse complement strand
AGCGCCCGGCCCCCGCGGTGGACAGCTGCCGAGGCGACTGTTTTCCGGGGAAAAGCAATTTTTCACAGGCTCTCAGGGCTGATTGCCGCGACGAAATGCCGCGTCGTCCCTCGTTGCACGACGCGCCGCGTGTCGCCAGCCGCCTGAGCCCGAAGCGCCAGCGAGGCAGCACGCGCGACCGTGCGAAGTGCGGCGTGTCCCGTTCGACGATGCGCAGCGAGTCGCGGCGCGAGTCGCGGCTCTCGCTGCGCGAGTCGCCGTTCCCCGGGCCCGCACCGTCGCGCGGGTCGGCCTCGCTCGCGCTTCGGGCTCAGGGCTGAGTTGCCGCGACGAAAAGCCGCGTCGTCTCTCGTTGCACGACGCGCCGCGTGTCGCCGGACGCCTGAGCCCGAAGCGCCAGCGAGGCCGACCCGCGCGACGGCCGCAAGCGAAGCGTCTCCCGTTCGACGATGCGCAGCGAGTCGCTGCGCGAGTCGCTGCGCGAGTCGCGGCTCTCGCGGCGCGAGTCGCCGTTCCCCGGGCCCGCACCGTCGCGCGGCTTTCCTCGCTCGCGCTTCGGGCTCAGGCGGAAAAGCGAAGCGAGCCGGGTCGTTGAAGTTTCAACGGAAGCTTTTGCGCGTCGCGGCTGGTGGGCCTCCTTCGTCGACCCACCTTACGACGGGGTTCCCTGTCGTTTCAAAGTGGGACTACCTCGAGTCGGTGTTGCTCGACGTTGAGCACGCTGCAAGGCTCACGCCAAAATGTCGTGGATCACCTCGCCATGCACGTTGGTGAGGCGGCGGCGGATGCCGTTGTGGTAGAACGTGAGGCGTTCGTGGTCGATGCCGAGCAGGTGCAGCACGGTGGCGTGGAAGTCGTACCACGACACGGGATGCTCGACGGCCCGCCAGCCGATGTCGTCGGTGGCGCCGTGGGCGACGCCATGCTTGAGGCCGGCGCCGGCGAGCCAGACGCTGAAGCCCGACTGGTTGTGGTCGCGCCCGGCGCCGACGACGTTGGCCGCCGACTGCGTGAACGGGGTGCGGCCGAACTCGGTGGTGAACAGGACGAGGGTGTCGTCGAGCATGCCGCGCCGGCGCAGGTCGCGGAGCAGGCCGGCGACGGGGCGGTCGATGCGCAGCGCTTCCTGGCCGTGGTTCTGGCGGACGTTCTCATGGCCGTCCCAGTTGATGCGCGGGTTGCCGAACGACCCGCCGGAGTAGAGCTGCACGAAGCGGACGCCGCGGTCGAGCAGCCGCCGGGCCAGCAGGCACGACCGGCCGAAGTCGGCGCACTCGGGGCGGTCGGCGCCGTAGAGGGCGTGCGTTTCGCGGGTCTCCTGGGCCAGATCGGCCACTTCAGGAATCGCCCTCTGCATGCGGGCCGCCAGCTCGTAGCTGCGCATGCGGGCCATCAGCGCGTCCTCGCCGGGCCGCTGGTCGAGATGCCGCTGGTTGAGCGCCTGGAGAAGATCGCGGGTCGCCGGATCGTTGGCCGGGCGTGCGGGGAACAGGTCTTCGACGGGGACGCCTTGGCCGCGAAGGGCGACGCCCTGGTGGCGCGCGGGGAGGAAGCCGTTGGTCCAGTTGATGGTGCCGCCGGCGGGGAAGCCGCGCGCGTCGGGGAGGACGACGTAGGCGGGGAGGCTGTCGGTTTCGCAGCCCATGCCGTAGGAGAGCCAGGCCCCGAGCGTCGGAAAACCGTTGAGGCGGAAGCCGGTGTTTTCCTGGAAGGTGGCCGGCGTGTGGTTCGACGTTTCGGCGACCATCGAGCGGACAACCGTCAGTTCGTCGGCGACCTCGGCGAGCTGCGGGAACAGCTCCGAGACCCACAGGCCGCTTCGGCCTCGCTGCCGAAAGGCCCAGTCGCTCTGCCGCAGCAGCCCGACCTGCCCGAAGAAGACGTCGGGCCGCGTCGATGACTGCAAGGATCGCCCATGCAGCCGCGCCAGTTCGGGCTTGTAGTCGAACGAATCGACCTGGCTGAGCGCTCCGCACAAGCAGATATGGACGACGCGTTTCGCCTTCGCTTCGTGGTGGGGCAGCGTCAGCCCGGACTCGCCGGGGACCGGGTCGGCCCGTAGCACGCCGTCGCGCGAAAGCAGATGCAGCGCCGCAGCCGAGCCAAGCCCGTGCTTGACCCAGCCGAAGAAGTCGCGCCGGTCGAGGAGGGGGGGATTCATGGGAAAGCCTTCTTCGACAAGTCACATCAACGGCAATCGCACCCAAGCCCCACCATGAGCAACGCGATTGGTGGGGGTCGAACCTCGCGACATCTCACCCCCAGGAATCGCTGCGCTCATCCTGGGGCTTGGCGTGAATCCCCAACATACCCCCTCCGCGTCCCCTGCGACACCTCTTTTTCGCGAGATTCGCCCGTTCCATTACGATCCGCGCGCAGAAACAACCCGGCGGATCTCGCTCGGCGGTCGCGGCTGTCGGGGCCGTTTCCGCTTCGCTCGATCCGCCGGGCCGCTATCGTGAACAACCGCTTCCCCAAAACTCGACTCGAACCTTGCTTCGCTGCCCGATTCGCTACTCGGCGGCTTTCGTGGCCGGCACGACGAACGTGAACGTCTTCATCTCGGTCGCCAGGTAGCGGTGCTGGCCCTGGGCGTCCGTCTCCGGCACCAGCCACAGGTCAGTGTCCTTGTAGTCGTTCCACTGGGCCTTCTCGGAAGCGACCCAGATCCGCACCCGGCTCGCGGCGAGCTTCTTGCCCTGGTGCTCGGCGAGCAGCTCCTGGCCCGGCTTCAGGTCGTAGCTCACCGCGTCCTGCGACTGGCTGGGGTCGACCGGCAGCCACTGCCACTTCTTGCTGACCAGCTCGCGGTACTGGACGAACACCTTCACCGGCACGTCGGCTTCGTTCTTCAGCTTCAGCATGCGGCGGGTGAAGACTTCTTCCTTCTCCGCTTCCTCGCCACTGTCCTTGCCCTGCTGGCCGACCGCGACCGCCGGGGCGCCGTCTTCGCGGATGACCAGTTCGCCTGGGGCGGAAGCGATGGCGATGCCGGGGCTGCCCTGGATGAACCCGTCCCCGCCGCCGCCGGCGATGGCGAGAGGCCCGCTGGTGACGAAGCCGCCGCCACCGAACCCGCCGCCGCCGAAGCCGCGTCCCCCGCCGAACCCGCCGCCGCCGATGGCGAAGGAGATGTTGTTGTTGGTGACTTTGTTGATGATGACGCCGTTGTTGACGACGTTGCCGTTGCCGTTGATGACGGTGTTGCCGTTGCCCGAGACGGCGATGGCGTCGCCACCGTTGCCCCCCTTGGAGCCGGGACCGGAAGCGTTGCCCCCGTTGCCTCCGGTGGCGGTGGCGTTGCCGGCGTTGGCGACGGGTCCGCCCTTGGTGCCTTTGCCCTTGGAGACGAGGTCGCTGAGCTTGGTGGTGGCGGCGTTGGCGCTGAGGGCGACGGCGGAGCCACCGTTGCCGGCTTTGGAGCCGAAGCCCTTGGCGTTTCCGCCGTTGCCTCCGGTGGCGGTGGCGTTGTTGGAGTTGATGATTTGCTGAACGCCCTTGTTCTGGATCAGGGCGCTCTGGGCGAAGGCGTTGCCGCCGTTGCCGGCTTTGGAGAAGGCGCCCTTGGCGTTTCCACCGTTGCCCCCGGTCGCCTTGGCGTTGCCGGAGTTGATGACTTTTTGGGCCTGGCTTTCGCTGGGGGAGAAGACCAGGGCGGCGGCGGAGAGGGCGAACACGCTGAGGAAGAAGAACCGTTTCATGGGAGGACTCCAGGCTGCATTGGGGACGGGTTGGTTGGTGGTCTCGATGGAAGAGAACCAAAGCAGCCGTTGTGCCAAGCGGGGAACCGAAAGGAGAAAAAGCCCCATAAAACAAATGAAGCAAATGACTTGTGGAATCGACGTGAGATGCCTTGCGAAGGACGCGATCAAACGAGCGGTGCAAATGCGTATTCAGATGGAAGACATGTTTGTGAATTGCGAGACAGAGGATGGTTCGCGAGAAACAGATTTGGAAGTGTGAAACCGGCCGAAGAACAAGGCGAGCGGGAGGCGTCAGCCGCCCTGATTCTTCTTCACGCGAAGAAGAATCAGGGCGGCTGACGGCCCCCGCTCGCCTGTCGTAGCGCAAGAAGAAACCCCGCCGGGCAAGCCCGGCGGGGTTTTATCTTTGAGCGTGATGGAACTGACCAAAGGCGAGTGTGTGTGCCATGACGGTCGGAGACCCGGAGGTCTCGACCGTGGATACATCCTTAGAAAGGAGGTGATCCAACCGCAGGTTCCCCTACGGTTACCTTGTTACGACTTAGTCCCAATCAAGCGTATCGCCTTCGGCGCTGACGCGACTTCGGGCGCTCCGCTCTTTCGTGGCTTGACGGGCGGTGTGTACAAGGCTCAGGAACACATTCACCGCGGTGTTGCTGACCCGCGATTACTAGCGATTCCAACTTCATGAAGGCGAGTTGCAGCCTTCAATCTGAACTGGGCCGCGTTTTTTGGGATTTGCTCCCGCTTGCGCGTTGGCGTCCCTTTGTGCGCGGCATTGTAGCACGTGTGCAGCCCTAGGCATAAAGGCCATGAGGACTTGACGTCATCCCCGCCTTCCTCCGGTTTAACACCGGCAGTCTCCTTAGAGTCCCGTAATTGGCAACTAAGGACAAGGGTTTCGCTCGTTATGGGACTTAACCCGACATCTCACGACACGAGCTGACGACAGCCATGCAGCACCTGTAGCTGGTTCCGGATTGGATACCGTTCGCGGGGCGTTTCCGTCCGCTACTTCCAGCCGCTTTCGCACATGTCAAGCCTAGGATAAGGTTCTTCGCGTAGCCTCGAATTAAGCCACATGCTCCACCGCTTGTGTGAGCCCCCGTCAATTCCTTTGA
>JAYSSW010000166.1:0-4831 GCA_043720335.1 Planctomycetia bacterium | reverse complement strand
CTGCGCGGGCCTTTTGCTGCACGATGTCGTGGGGCGGAAGTACACCATGCCGCTCGACTTTCATGCCGCGTGCCTGCTGCTGTCGCCTTTGCTCGGCTTGATGCTGCTGCGAGGACGACGCTCCGCCGATCCGTTCGACGACCTGTGGCTGCGCTACCGCGACCGCTACGGTTGGCTCTGGGCGCAACGGGCGCGCGAGCAGTTCAACCACGCCGCCCGCAACGCCGGCTGGCCGGTCCAGCTTGGCTGGCGCGGCCTCGTCGTCGAGCAGCCCGCGACCGACGAGCAGCGCGCGGAATGGCTGCGAACGCTGCGCGCGGTTCTGAAACGGTTCATCGATGACAAGTAGCGCTCACAGGCCGCCGATCTTCTGCAGGAACGCGACGGCGGAGAACGGCTTCTGCAGGTAGTCGGCGCCCATCGGGCTGGTCGGCTGCGACGAGTGATTCAGGAAACTCGTCAGGTACAGCACTTTCAAGTTCGGCTGCGTTCGCCGAAGCTGGGCGATCAACTCCAGGCCGTTCGACTCCGGCGTCTCCAAGTCGGCGACCAGCAGGTCGAAGCGGTTCCGCGCGGCCAGCTCGACCGCCTCGGCGTTGTCGCGGACGGCGACGACGCGGTGGCCCTGGTGCTGCAAGATCGATTGCAGCGTGTCGCGCACCGGCGCGTCGTCCTCGACCAGCAGCACGACCTTGCCGTCACGTTGCTCGATGGCTCGCCGTTGGAACGTCGGCTTCGATGGCATGTGCCAGCGCGTGTCGTTCGTGTGCAGCGACTCGTCGAGGTCGCCCTGCGCGGGCGGACGGGCGGCGACCAGCGGCATGCCGATGAAACGCCCGGCGGCGAAACGTGCGTTCGCAGGTTCCGTGCAGACGACCTTGCTCGCGGGCGCGGCAACGTGCCGACCGCTGACGCCGACCACGTCGGCCTTCCAGCCGTGCGTGAACGGGACGTGCGGCGCCGGTTGCGGCTTCGGCGGCGCGATCGTTCGCACCGGTTTCGTCGCGGTGTTCGGTTGATGGCGGCGCGGCAGGCGGCAGACCGGGGCGGGCAGCGCGACACCCTCCTCGATGGCGACGAGCAGCAGCGGTTCGCCTTCCAGGACAGAATAGTCGTCGAACTTGAGGATGACGGGCCGTGCTTGCTGATGCGCGTCGCGCAATGTCGTCGCGCGGCTGGCGAGGGGCTGCGAACGCTGCACGCACGCCGCGAGGGCTTCGAGCTGGGCGGGCTCGACGGCTTCGAGCAGGCTGCCCCCCAGCACGAGAGCGGGGTAGCGCGAACGGCACGCGGCGTTGACCCCTTGGATGACGCCCTGAGCATCGACGAGGAGGAACGGGTGCTGCGACGCTTCGAAGTAGGCGTGCAGCGGAATCGTGTCGCCTTCGAAGCTGGCGATGTGCGGCACGGCGGGCGTCGTGTCGTCGAGCCAGCGTTCGACGCGGCGGCTGAAGCCGTGCAGTCCGGCGATCAGCAGCGCGAAGGTGGCGCACAGGGCGCCGCACAGGTGCCGGCCGCTGAGGGCGAGGGTTTGCTGGGTTTCGATGGCGGTGTCGAGCGACTGGTTGATCTGCTCGTGAAACTCCTCGACCGCCTGGCGGGCGCGCTGCTTCGCGCCGAGCGCGGGAATCGTGTTGCTCGGCAGGCTTTCGATGGCGTGCTTGGCCAGCGTCGCGTCCTCGACCAGTGAGTGCCACTGCGGGATCAGCTTGGCGGAGGCAGCCGGGATCGCAAGCAGCGATTTTTCGAGGCCGTCCCAGCCGTCGTGCAAATATCGAGTACTGCGGGTCGACGTGTCGCTGAAGTCGGTCTCCAGCACGTCGGCCTGCTTGCGAAGACGCTCCAACTGGTGCAGCGCCTGCGTGTGGTGCAGCGCCCGGTCGAAGGCGACGACCTGCCAGGCGATGACGGCCGCGTGTAGCGTGGCGGTGGCGAGGAGCAGGGCGACGAGCGACGACAGCGACGAGCACGAGTTGTCGTGTCCGACATGCTTGACGAGGAGGAAGACGGCGAGCGCGTCGAAGGCGAGCACGCCGAGCAGCCAGCCGGAACGCGCGTCGAACACGCGCTGCATGCCGGAGGGGGCGACGAGGAGCAGGTCGAGCGCCAGCATCAGGCAGAGCAGGGCGGCGAGGACCAGCAGCCAGCGGAGGAGGGGGAGCATCGAAAGCATGGGACATCCTGTCCTGGTTGGCTCACATCCGTGAAATCATGCGGTCATCAAGCAAATCGTTCGGGTCAGCCCTGGGTCGCCACCAGCATCCACAGCGACCAGGCGAGCAATCCCAGCGCGGCGGCGTAGGCGGCCCACCAGCGGCGTTCGTCGCCGCCGCGCGGGCAGATCGTTCCCGTGTGGTCGCCCGCGAACGACATCGCCCAGGCGGGAGCGGCGGCTTCCTCGCCGAGCAGCGCGACGAACTCGATCACCTGCGCCAGCGGCTGGAACTCGCCGCGCGGCTTGCGGGCGACTTCGACCTTGGCGTCGAAATGCCCGTCGCGGCAGCGTTGGCAGATCTGCCGGGTCGTCAGCTTCGACTTGCAGCGCTGGCCGTGGCGGTCGATGTAGCGCACGAACCAGAAGTCGGGCTGCGCCGCCACGGGCTTGGCGGCGAGCGGGCTGGCGTTGAAGTCGGGGCTGGTCGGCTGGATCGTGCTGGTCAGCCGCTGCCGCATCACCGGATCCTGCAGCGCCTCGTCGAGTTCGACGAAGCTCGGGATCGCCCCGCCAAGCTGCGATCGTTCGAGATCGACGATGACTTCGCTCGCGGTCTGGTAGCGGTCGGCGGGGTCGAGGGCGAGCATCTTTGCGAGGATGGTTTCGAGCCGGGCGGGCACGTCGGGATTGAACGACCGCGCCAGCGGGTAGCGGCCCGTCGCCTTGCGTTCGACGATCTCTACCGTCGATTCGCCGGGAAAGGGGACGTGGCCGGTGAGGAGGTGGTACAGCGTCGCGCCCAGGGCGAACACGTCGCTGCGCTCGTCGGCCTTGCGGGCGTTCATGGCTTGTTCATAAGCGACGTAGTACGGCGTGCCGATCCCCTGGCTAACGTTGGTGAGCGTGCTGCTTTCGTCGAGCTTGCGGGCCAGGCCCATGTCGGACAGCTTCGCCAGTCCCGACTTCGAGATGAGGATGTTGGCCGGCTTCAGGTCGCGGTGGATGATCCCCTTCTTGTGGGCGTGTTCCAGCGCACGGGCGACATCAAGGACGATGGCGACCGCGTCGGAGACCGTTAAATGTCCCCGGCTTTCGAGCAGTTCGTGGGCGCTGGGGCCGTCGATGAATTCCAGCACGAGGTAGAACAGCCCGGTCGGCACGTCGAGGCCGGAGTCGAGGTTGCGGACGATGTTCGGATGGTTCAGCAGGGCGCCGTGCTTGCCTTCGCGGTGGAAGCGGTCGAGCGAGCTGCGGACGTTGATTTGGCTGGGGTTGAGCACCTTGACCGCGACCTGCCGATTGGCGCTGGCGTCGAACGCGAGGTAGACCGCACCCATGCCCCCTTCGCCCAGCTTGCGGAGGACGCGGTACGGGCCGACCTGCTGCAGTTCGTCGTCGGGCTTGCTGTCGGCTTTGCCCGTCGCGGATTTCGCCGTCTTCAGCACGTCCAGCTTCGTCGATTTCTGAGGAAGGCCGGCACGCAGCGTTTCGAGCTGTTCGACGCTGAGGAGCTGATGCGCGTAGAGCATGTCGAGCAGATCGACGCTTTCGCCGCGTCCCCGGCGTTCGTTGACAAGGCCGACGATCCGCTCGATGCGCAGGGGGTCCGCTCCGTACCAGGAGACAGCCAAGGTGGCAGCCCGTTTCTCGGACACGCTCAACATGCGCGGTCCATCCTTGTGCCCATGACGATCGTGGAGTGGTTTCTCCCCGCAACTTTAACCGAACCGTGCATTTCCCGCAATTTCTTTTTCCGGTTCTCATGATTGCGCGGCAAGGAATGCAGCAGCGTGGGGCACGTTGGCAACGTGCCTGAAGCGCCAGGGCACGATGGAATCGTGCCCCACGTCGCGATCCTGGCGAGCGCTGTCGGTTGCAACGGCTGCAAAAACGACTTCACCCTTGAAAACGGGGCGGTCGCGGGTGTAAGATCGTATCTATTCCTTCCAGATTCCCACCGCGTTCCCCTCTCTTGATCGTGGAGTGCGTTTCGATGGCGAAGATCTCGCTGTATCCGCCTGGCCCCGTGGACGTGCCCGACAATCTGACGCAGGTCACGGCGGAGTACAAATCGCAGACCTTTTTCGTGCTGCTGTCGCTCGGCCTCTTCTTCGTCCTCTACCTGGGGCTGATGCTCGGCTGTTTCGCCTTCCTGCTCTGGGCCTTCTTCATCGCGACCGCCGACCCGCGCCGAGGCAACTTCGGCTTCCTCATGTTCTGCCGCTTCATCCTCGGCGTCCCCGCGCTGATGCTCTTCATCTATATGGCCAAGAACCTGCTCAAGTTCGACCGGCCCGACAAGAACTGGTACATCGAGATCACCGAGGACGAGCATCCCAAGCTCTTCGACTTCATCGACCGCATCTGCGAGGAGACTGGCGCCACGCACCCCAACAAGGTCTACGTCGACTTCACCGTCAACGCCGCCGCCATCAGCAGCACGTCGTTCTTCCACCTGTTCATCCCGACCAGCAAGGACCTGCTCCTTGGCCTGGGGCTGGTCAACGCCATCAACCTCACCGAGTTCAAGGCCCTGCTCGCCCACGAGTTCGGGCACTTCTCGCAGAAGGGGAGCAAGATCGGCTCCTACGTCTACCAGTCGATGCGCATCGTCGACAACATCGTCTACGGCGAGGACTGGTTCGACCGCTTCATCAACGGTTGGTGCCGGCTCGA
>JAYSSW010000165.1:0-2235 GCA_043720335.1 Planctomycetia bacterium | reverse complement strand
CGCGATGACACACCATGGAATCGTCGCGTGGCGACCAGGCGCCACGCGACGCCACGCAATGCTGCCGTCGCGCGGCTCCCGCGCTCCGCTGCGCGTCGCGGCTAAACGTCGGCAATCACCAGTCACTTGGCCGCTTCGCCTTCGCGGACGGTCCAGTAGCGGTCGATGGCGAGATCCTTGCCTTCGATGGTCTGGTCCGCGCCGGACGCCCATTCGATGACGACGCGGTCGACGCGGTCGGCGTCGCCCAGGCCGAAGATCAGGCGCGGGTCGCTGCACGACAGGAAGCTGCCGCCCCCTTTGACGAAGCGGGTCTGCTTGGCGCCCTTGCATTCGAGGACGACGCGCGTGCCGACCAGGTCGGCGTGCTTCTTGCCCTGGAGCGACAGTCCGAGCCAGTGGGGCCGTTTGCCCGCGTCGCCGTGGATGTTGCGCAGCACGGCGACCGGCTCGTTGACGTGGTTGACGACGAGGTCGGGGCGGCCGTCGTTGTCGAGGTCGCCGACCGCCAGGCCGCGGCCGCGATGTTCGCTCTTGAAGTAGCTGCCCCCTTGCGAGGTGACCGCTTTGAAGCGGCCCTCGCCCTGGTTGCGCAGCAGGACGGGCGCCTGCTTGATGCCGGCGGCGCCGGCGGGGTGGCGGATGACGTGGCCGTTCATGGCGACGAGGTCGAGCCAGCCGTCGCCGTCGACGTCGACGAAGGCGGTGCCGAAGCCGACGTAGCGCTGGCCGATGGCGGCGATGCCGGAGACGGTGGTGCTGAAGTTGAACAGCTCGCGTTTGCCGAGGTTGCGGTAGAGGGCGTGCATCTCGCCTTCGTAGTTGGTGACGAAGAGGGAGGGGTGGCCGCTGCGGTCGTAGTCGCCGAGATCGACGCCCATGCTGCCGTTGGCGCCGCCGTAGTCGTCGAGGGCGACGCCGCTGGGGACGCCGGTTTCCTCGAACTTGAGCTTGCCGCGGTTCCAGTACATGAGGTTGGCGACGGTGTCGTTGGCGACGTAGATGTCGGGCTTGCGGTCGCCGTTGAAGTCGGCGATGACAACGCCGAGCCCCTTGCCGACCTCGGCCTGCTTGCCGCTTGGGTCGAGGGTGCCGCGCAGGTTGAGGCCGGCTTCCTTGCTGACGTCGGTGAAGGTGCCGTTGGCGTTGTTGCGGTAGAGGACGTGGGGCAGGCCGAGGAACTCCTTGGGGGGGCAGACGTCGCGGTCGACGCCGACCGAGTAGCCGCCGCAGCGGCGGTGGTTCTCGAACGACCAGTCGACGTAGTGGCAGATGTACAAGTCGGGGAAGCCGTCGCCGTCGAGGTCGGCCCAGGCGGCGCTGGTGCTCCACTTGTCGTCGTTCAGCCCCGCCTGGCGGGTGACTTCGACGAAGCGGCGGCCCTTGGCGGGATCTTTCGGATCGACCGGCTCGTTGTGGTACAGCGCGACGCGGCCCCAGCCGGTGACGAGCAGGTCGGGCCAGCCGTCGCGGTCGTAGTCGGCGACGGCGCAGCCCTGCGTGTAGAACAGCGGTTCGTTGAGGTTGGCTTCCTTGGTCACGTCCTGGAACTTCATGCCGCCCAGGTTGCGGTACAGATGGCTGGGCAGCCCCGTGATCGTTTTCTTTTCCGGCCCGTCGAAGCCGCCGCCGCCGGTGACGAAGATATCGAGCAGCCCGTCGCCGTCGTAGTCGAAGAGGGCGCCGCCGCCGCCGAGCGTTTCGAGGATGGCGTAGTGGCCGGCCTCCTCGCCGTTGCGGCAGGTGTGCTTGACGCCGGACGCCTCGGTCACGTCCGCGAAGAACGGCGGGCCGACCTTCTCCTCGGCTTTGACATCGACCTTCGGCAGCGGATCAACGGGCGTCCGCGTGCAGCTAGCGACAAGGACGACCGCTGACAGCATGGGGCAGAGGAGCAGACACCAGCGTTTCGCAACGACGTTGCCGAGCATGGGAGAGACTCTCGCGGGGATCGGGGAAGAATGAAGTCGATGGGACGATGTGCATTCTACCGGCAAGGCGAGCGGCGGCGAAACAAGAATCGCGTGCAGGATGCCCGTTTAGCCGCGACGCGCTAGCGGAGCGCGGCCGCCGCGCTCCGCTTTGTTGTTCTAATCGAGCACCGCGGGCACGGCGTAAAAGTCACCTTTGCGCGTCGGCGCGTTGGCCAGGGCGTGATCGACCGGCAGCGACGGCGTCGGCTCATCGGCGCGAAAGACGTTGGCTAACTCCACCGGGTGGGCTAGGGGTTGCACG
>JAYSSW010000164.1:0-4842 GCA_043720335.1 Planctomycetia bacterium | reverse complement strand
TTCTCGGCGCACCAGGCGGACATGTCGTCGACGGCCTCGTCGGTCAGCATGTGGCCGTCGGGCAACAGCGGCCCGTCGTTCGCGAACAGCGGGTCGGCCAGCACGCGGCGCAGGGCGTGGCGGATCCAGCCCCAGCGGTGCTCCAGGTCCCACAGCAGCGCGTCGATCGCCGCTCTGCGGACCTCGGGCGACGGGTCTTGGAGGTGGGAAGCGAGCGTTTCGACCAGGACGCGGTCCTCGATGTTCGCCAGCGCCATCACGGCGGCGGCGCGGACGGCGGGGTGGTCGGCCCGCTGCGCCACCTGCAGCACCAGCTCGGCCTGCCCGGGGCGCCAGTCCTTGCGGAACTCCAGGGCCGCCAGCGCCGCCACGCGAACTTCCGCGCGCGGATGGTGCAGCAGCGCCAGCGCGGGGGCGGCGTCGTAGGCCAATGCCGCCCGCAGCGCCTTCACTTCCGGCAGGGTTCGGCAGTCGTGCAGGTTGGCGGGCCACTCCTGCCGGGCCGACAGGCGCGCCGCCAGCAGGTTCGCCCGCCGCATCGTCGACGCCCCCGACGCCATGAACGTCTCGTAGGCGAACACCGCCACCGGCACCACGATCAGGATCGACTTGGACAGATGGTTGAAGCTGTCCTCGACCTTGTCCCCGAACCACAGCCAGGCCAGCGCGGTGAGGTAGAGGATCACCACCGCCTGCGCCACCGAGTGCTGCCTCGACTGCGACGCCATGAACGTGAAGTAGCAGAGCAGCACCTGGAACGCGCAGCCCACCCCAAGCGGGACGTTGAACTTGTCCCCCGAACGCACGGCGGCGCCGAACAGCAGGCCGGCGGGGAGCAGCAGCAGCGTCACCTGCATGGTCTGCACGGCGAAGCCTGCCAGCGACCAGGCGACACGCGGGGAGGGAGGATTCGAGTTCATGGCAGCGCCTTGAGAAAGAGGATTCGCGCGGATCGCAACGATTCCTCGCGGTTCCCGCATCGTTCCAGGCCAAATATGGGGCACAACCGGCGTGAACGCCAATCTCGGCGCAAAGAAAAAGCCCGGACTTTCCCACAGCATGGGGAAAATCCGGGCAGATGAGCGGGAACCGAACCGATTCCCGTGACGTTTCCGGGCGCGGAATGCCGCAGCCCGATTGGAAAGCGTCGGTGGGGTGGCTACCGTCAGCAGTTCGCCGCAGCTGGCGCGGACCGGAACCCCTGGATGGAGTTCGTCACCGTCGGCGCGGCCTGATGCACCTGCTGGTACACCTGTTGGTGGACCTGTTGGTGAACCTCGCCGGACGACGGATAGTAGCTGACGCGCTGGAGGGGGTTGGCAAGGGCAACGGAGGGGGCGTTCCCCGTCACGGTGGTGCGGACGACGACCGTGGGGTCGGCGAAGGTGCGGAGCTGGCGGGCGAGTTCGCTTTCCGACATCGGGCCGTCGCAGGAGTAGGCCTGCAGGTCTCCGGTGCGGTCGCTGAGGACCAGGCCCTGGTTGGAACGGATGCCCAGTTCGCGGATGAGCCGCTGCTGGTCGTCGCGGTCAGCGTCGAGATGGACGCAGACGTAGTGGTCAGCAAGTATCTTCCTGATGGCGCTGGAAAGCGATCCTTCCATGAGATGCTTTCCGGGTGCTGGACCCGATCCCACGAAGACGGCAAGCGGCTTGCCCGCCTTCTGCCCCTCCTGCCGGCCTTCCTGATAGGTCCGCTTCCAGGCGATCTCCTGGGCGGAAACCGCGCCGGTCATCGCGACCAGCAGCACGGAGAGGGCGAGAAATCCAATCGAGGTGCGCAACTTCAAAACCTCCTGCAAGAATCACCTCCGACAAATCGAACCAGGTGTCTTCCTGGTCCACCAAGGAACGCTGTTTCCGACCTCCTTCCGCAACCCAGGCCAAACGGTTTGTTTTGGGGGAGTTCTCCAGATTTTGCAAACTGTTCATTTTGCAAACTGTTTCACACCCGTTTACGAATCTATGGGCTGAATTCGGGTTCGGGTAGACCTTCCTTGTGAAAAATTTCTCAAGCTCCGCCTCGTCCTTGCAACCGGAACAACTACTGCTATGCGCATCGCAACGCTATTTGCGTCGCAAACGCACGCGCTTGGTGCATCCGACGTCCCAGGAACCTGCGATGGAATGTGGCAAATTTTGGCAGTTGAAACGATGGCCCTCGCCAAGGACGGCGCGATTCCCGTGCACAACCGCAGGCCCAAGGGCAGAACGAAAGCAGGTCGGCATGCAGGTTCATCACGAAGATGCAAAACAGGCGGCGCGGTGCTGCGATACCAAACAATGAATGTCGCTTCTTGGAAACGAGCGGGATCTGCATGGTGATAGGCGAAACTCGCATGTAGCCGATACGAAACAGCTCGCAACGTCCGAGTCCAAGGTTTCAAGTTGGATGCAGAACTCGGAGACAAGGGGATGGACAGGCTTCTCTCGGATACCGCTTCAGCGAGTCAGGGAAATGCCAAGCAGCGCGGCAGCGACTGCTCGTTTCGCGGGCGACCGAAGGGGCTTTCTCTCGCTTCCGTTGCGGATTCGCAGCCGACTCCGCTACGAAGGATGCACCCAAGTCTCTTGGCAGCTATTGATTAGGTCTGCACCGTTGCCGCGCGCGTTGCTTCGGCACATCAATTGCACTTTCTTAGCTCCAACCCGAGCGTTGTGATCAGGTTCAAACCGTGCAAACCGTCGGAAGGCATGCCTTCCGACGCGTTTCTTGGCAACGACCAACGCGGCAGGGATGCGTTTCCGCTTCAGCTCGCCCAACTGCTTCAGGCCTACGCCGACACCCGTTCACACCCGGATCGAGATCTCGTCGATCCCGACGATTCCTTCCGCATGGGAAGGGCTCCCAGAAAGGCCCGTGGGGCGGTCCCACGGGCTTTTTCCATGCGCCTTGCCGCGCGTCGGGTGATCCTGCGAAGTTTAGCCGCGACGCGCAGCGGAGCGCGGGCGCCGCGCGGCGGTTCCGATGTTCGGCGTCGCGTGGCAACCGGGTTCCACGCGATGTTTCCCTTTCGTGTCGTCGCGCGGTTCCCGCGCTCCGCTCCGCGTCGCGGCTAAACTTCGCGCTCGCAGAGGACGGTCGCTTTGACTTGCGTGGCGTAGAGTTCGACAACGTGGGGCGCGATTGTATGGTGCCCTGGCGCTTCTGGCACGATACAATCGTGCCCCATAGAGTCGCACCGAACCCGCATGGGGAAGCCACATCTTCCCCGCACCAAGGTCATCGCCCCATGACGACCGCCGTCGCCCCGCCCCCTGTGAAACGCCGCTGGAAACGCCGCCTGCTGATTGTCGGCGTGTCGCTGCTGCTGGTCGCGGCGGCGGCGTACGCCTGGATCGTCGTCTCCGCGCGCTGGAGCCTGGCGGCCGTCATCGCGGAACTCGACGCCAACGACCCGCATTGGCGGCTCGACGAGATCGAAGCCCGACGCGAAACCGTCCCGGACGCCGAGAACTCGGCGCTGCTCATCATCGCCCTGGCGAAGAAGTCGCGCGGCATCTCGATCACCGCCGCCCCTTACGACAAGATCTTCCCGGAGTCGCTGCCTCCGACGGCCCGGCTCAACGCCCAGCAGACCCAGCACCTGGAAGCCCGCTTCAAGCTGCTCGGCAAGGTCCGCGAGGAATGGCGCGCACTCAAGGACATGCCCCGGGGCCGCTTCCCGATCCGGTATTCGGAAGACTATTTCAGTTCCGTGACGGAGTCGGGCCGGTCCTGCGAAGCTCAAGCCTACTTGAAGCACGACGCCTGGTTGCTGGCGGAAGAGCGGAAGATCGATGAAGCCGTCGCGTCCTGCCGGGCGATGCTGAATTCCTGCCGGCCGATCGGCGACGAGCCGTTCTTGCTCTGCATGCAGAGACGATATGTGTTCCGCGACTCCGTGATCGACACCCTGGAGCGGGTGTTGGCCCAAGGGGAAGCGGGCGAAGCGGAACTGCTGGTGCTTCAGGAATTGATCGAGGAGGAGGACCGCGTTCCCCTCCTTACCAACGCATTGCGAGGAGAACGGGCGGGCCGCTACCAGATCTTCCTCGCCATCGAAAAAGGCACCGTGAATCCAGGGAATTTTGGCTCCAATCTCAAAGGGAAGAAGTCGTTCTCGGACTGGTTCCACGAAGCCGTGCCGGCGTACGCCCGGCACTATCCTGGTTTGCTGCGCGACATGACCGGCATGGTGCAGGCCAGCGATGTGCCGTTGTGCGAACTGATCGACTCGATGGAGGCGTGGCAGAGCGAGTTCGTGAAACGAGGCAACTATTTCTCAATGAAGATCGTCCCATCCCCTCGTGTCGTGACGCGCGGGCTTGTCTACACCCACGCCCGGCTCCGCTGCGCGGCGGTCGCGCTGGCGTGCGAGCGCTACCGGCTGCGGCGCAAGGAATGGCCCGCTTCGCTCGACGCGCTGGTGCAGGCGAAGCTGCTCGACGCCGTGCCGGTCGACCCGTTCGACGCCAAGCCGCTGCGGCTGCTGCGGACGAAGGAAGGGGTGACGATCTACAGCGTCGGCCTGGACCGGATCGACAACCAGGGCGCCATCGACCATGCCGTGCTGCACACGACGCCGGGGATCGACGTGGGCTTCCGCCTGTGGGACGTGCCGCGTCGGCGCGGCCCGCCGCTGCCGCTCGTGACGCTGGACGCGGAAGACCGGTGATTGCGTGCGCGCCGTTTAGCCGCGACGCGCAGCGGAGCGCGGGAACCGCGCGGCGGTTCCGGTGCTTGGCGTCGCGTGGAAACCGGGCGCCACGCGAGGTTTCCATTTCGTGTCGCCGCGCGGTTTCCGCGCTCCGCTGCGCGTCGCGGCTAAACGGGGAGGGTGCATCGCCACGCAAGCATCGA
>JAYSSW010000163.1:0-10109 GCA_043720335.1 Planctomycetia bacterium | reverse complement strand
CAGGAACGCTTGTTGCTCGAAATGCATGCGTGTGTTCCAGATCGTGGCCGAGGCGGCGCCGTCCGCCCCGGAGGCGCCAGCGACCACGGCGGTGACGGCGAATCCCAACGCGCAAGGCGCTGCGCCGCCGAAGCAAGCGCCGGCGCGGGGGGATGCGGATCGGGACGACGCCGACGAAGCGCCGCGCCGGCCGCGCCGAGCGGCTTCGGATCGGCGGAGGGAGCCGAGCAAGAAACCCGGCTCGTCGAACACGCCCCTTTTCGTTGGTCTGGCGCTGGTCGTGGCCGGCGTTTGTGTCGGCGGCGGTTTGCTTTTCCATGTGATGGCGAAACGGACGGATCCTGTCCCGGTGGCGGCGGATCCGAAAGGCCATGAACGCGAGCCGGTCGAACCCAAGGTGGAAGCGCCGAAGGGCGAGTTGTTCGGCGAAGCCGGCCCCTGGCAGAACGCAGGCAACGGGGCACGCTGGCGCAAGATCGACTACCAGCTGGAGACGCTCACCGACGTCGCCTGGCTGCCGGACTCCCCGGACCTTTTCGCGGTTTCGGGCGGCGGGTTGCTTGGCCGAGGCGACGCGGCCCTGGTCCGCATCGATCCCGTCGCCCTGCGCTACGAGCGAATCGCCGGCTTCGGCGAATTCTCGAACCTGGCAGCGTCGCCGATGGGGCTGGTCTTTTCGCGGGGCAAGACCATCTGCGTGATCGATCCCGCCACCCGCGCCCAGGTGAAGGCGATCGAAATCGACGACCCGCCGTTCGTGAAGGCATTGAATCTCAAACTGGTGGCGAACTCCAACCAGGCGCTCGTCTGGTCCATCGGCCTCACCGGAGGAAAGGAGTCACGCGAAATGCGGCAGCGCGTGCGCACCGTCAATCTGGCCGAAGGGAAGGTCGAGGCGGAGAAACTTCTCCCCGTGCCGGACTTCGTGGACATCTACCAGGGCGGAGAGACCGCGGTCCTGGTGACGCACCACAACTGGGCCGCCTCCTACGCCGTGAAGAAGGGGATTCCGGAGCAGCTCGGCGTGCTCCCAGAAACGCGCACGCGGTTGATGAAATGCACAATCTCCCCCGACGGCGAGTTCCTCGCCGCTCAAGGCGACAGCGACGAGGACCGGCGGAGCTCGGTGCGCATCTGGGGCACTCGCCTCCGCGAGCACATCGGCGACCTGAAAACCGAAAGCGGCGCGCTGGCGTTTCATCCCAGCCGAAGGCTTCTCGCCGTCGCGCGCAAGTTCCTCACCGTCCAGACATTCGACGGCAATGTCCTCGTCGCGGCGCCGTGCGGAACCGATTTCGGCAACGACGATCGATGGGTGCGGTGGTCGCCGCGAGGCGACGCCGTCTGGATCGGCAACCGCGGCCATCTGATCCAGTGCGAGTTCGAGCCGGGCTTCTTCCTCGAACGAAAGAAGTAGCGCCGCACGGGGTGCCATCACTCGGGGCCCAGCGACCGCAGGTAGCAGCGGAATCAAGTTGCGCATGCGCAACTCCAGATGCTCTGCTTGTTCCATTCCGGCTGTGAAGCAGGCGTGGTAAACTGAAGGCAGAGTCAGACCCCACCTTGTTCCGAGGGATCGTCATGATTCGCCAACTCTCCACCTGCGCGTCGATCGGGATCCTCTCCCTCGTCGCGTCCCTCCCCACCGCCGCCGGCCCCAAGACCGCCGACCCCGGCGCCAAGATCGCCAACCTCGTCGCCCAGCCGAACGGCCCCGCCATCCGCGAGGGGAACAAGCCCGACGGCGCCGTCCACTCGCTCAACCTGATGCACCGTGACATCAACGATGTTGACATGAAGTACATCGCGCAGATCCCGACGCTTTTCGGACTGTCGGTCAACCAGACCTCCGTCGGCGACGCTGGCGTCAAGGAACTGGCCGGCCACAAGAAGCTGTCGCATCTCGACCTGTTCGCGACGCGGGTCACCGACGCTGGCATGGCTTCGCTGGCCGACCTGCCTCTGCTGGGACTCACGCTGAAGAACACGCGCGTGACCGACGCCGGGCTGAAGCACCTCGCCCGAATGGACAAGCTCCATTGGCTCCACCTTCAGAACACCGCGATCACCGGGACGGGGTTCCAGGACTTGCCGTTGAAGAACCTCGGCGTGCTGGAACTCAACAACACGAAGCTCGACGACGAGGGAGCCAAGCACGTCGGCAAGCTCCGCTCCATCGGCCGGCTCGACCTGTCGCACACGAAAATCACCGACGCCGGCCTGAAGTCGATCTCCGGCATCACCGAGCTGTACTCGCTCGACCTGACCGGCACCGCCGTCACCAACGCCGGCGTGATGGAACTGGCGGCTCTGCCCCGGCTGCGCGACCTGATGCTCAACCGCACGCGGGTGACGATCGACGTGGTCAACGTGCTGCCGATGCTCAAGCACCTGAGATCGGTGAGCGTCTCGATGGACTTGCCGAAGGAGACCATCCAACAAATGCGCAAGCTCCATCCTCGGCTGCATATTGAGAACGATGATTGACGCCGGACGTGCCGCGTTCGCAGAGGATTCTTCCAGCCCCCGAGCCTTTCCATGAACGACACGAACGAAGCGGTGTTCCTGATCGCCATCGCGGACGAAGGGGAAGGGACCGCGACGCGGCTGGTCTTCTCCGACTGGCTGGAGGAACGCGGCGACTCCGCCCGTGCGGAGTTCCTGCGCGTCCAGTGCGAACTGGCGGCCACCAGTGCTGCCGGCCCGCGCTGGCAGCAGCTTCGGCTGCGCGAGGGGGCGCTGCTCGACGCGCATCGCAGCGAATGGTGCCAGGCGTTCGGGCTGCCGCTCGAAGGAGTCGCCTTCGAGCGCGGCTTAGTCGCCCGGATGCGGCTCGCCGACTGGGCGGGTGGCGCCCTGCTCGATCCGGCGTGCATGGCGCGGATCGCGCCGGTCACGGAACTCGACCTGTCGGGCCTGCAACTCGGCGACGACGGCCTGGCTGCGTTCGCGGAGTCGGCCCGGCTGCCGGGGCTGCGGAAGCTGTTCCTCAACGGCAACGGCCTCACCGACGCCGGCGCGGCCGTGCTGGCGGCGGCGCCGGGGCTGCCTCGCCTTGACACGGTGTACCTGTTCCAGAACTCCGTCAGCGACGCGGGCCGCCTCGCTCTCCAGCGAAGCCCGAATTTCCGGCTGACGAATCTCGACCTGGGCGTCCGGGCCGAGGGCTACTGCATGAGCGCCGGCGAAGCCGACATGGCCCGGCGGTGATGTGTGTGCGAAATTCTGCTGCCCGAGGTTTCGCGACACTTCGATAGATACCCGCTATTGCAGTCCGCGATGCTCTGCGTAGCTCAGTACTGGAATGACGAGGCAGAAGATGCCGTGCATGGCTTGCTCGTCGTGAGCGAATTGTTCGAGCCAACATTGGAAGGGGTGAGTTGGAGCTACGACGAATCGCACATCGATCCCAACGTGCCCAATACGCGAATCAAAGGCGAATACGGCGAATCGGGTTCAGCAATCGAGTTTTGGGCTGGCTGGGACAGCAATCGCGAAGCGATACCGTTGTGGGCGGCATTTGCGCCAGAAGATGGCAGCCAAAGGCATGAACATCTCAGTGAAGTCAACACACCAGCGGTGATGTTCTACCGGCACGGCGGCTATGAGATCCTGCCGATGCAGCGGCCGCAGCTCGACGGCATCCAGCCGGTGTGGGGCTGGGAGGATTGACCGAGACTGTTTAGCCGCTCTCCTACGGCGAGCGCGGATTCGACGCCACGCGGCGATTCAACGCGCCCGCGTGGCGCCATGTCCGCGCTCGCCGTAGGCGAGCGGCTAAACCGCTACGAATGACTGTCGAGTGGGAAAGGACCGTGACGTGCTCTACCTTGCCCTGAGCTGTTTCCAGGGGCGGCGGATGAGCGACGCCGCCGAGACGCTGGTCGCGCTGGCGCCGGGGCGCGTCGGCTTGCAGTTGACGCCGGGCTGCGCGCCCAGCCCGATCAACGTCGATTGTCCGCTGCGCACGCATCATGGCTTCACGCCGCGCGCCCTGCGTGCTCCGGTCTGGGACGGCGGCACGCTGGTCTGGCACGGCGACAGCCTGCATCCGCCGCAGCTTCGCCAGGTGCCCGACGGCTGGCAGGCGCCGAATGATGTCGTCCTGGAGACGATGTACCCCGGCTACGCGGCGATGGCGAGCGGAGACCAGATCGCCGCCGCGATGGACGAGGGACGCTGGCTAGCCGTCGATGTCGCCCACCTCGATATCCAGCGCTTCCACGGCGTCCTCGCCGACGCGGTGCTGCAACGGCTGCTGGACTACGAGCGTGTCGCGGAGGTCCATGTTTCGACCAGCCACGATGCTCGCGACACGCATGCGAAAGTGTCGGTGTCGACCTGGGGCGTCGAATGGGCCCGCGCGAAGCTGGTGGCCGGAACGCCGGTCGTCCTCGAGTGCTACATGCACAAGCTGTCGCACGAGGAGCGTTTGGAGCAGGTCGCGTGGCTGACGTGAGGCGACATTGAACGAGTTGAATACTCGCAGCTGTTACCAGTTGGCGGGCAAGTAGCTGAAATACAAGCACAGGTGGGCGCGAGCGGACTTCAGCGCGACCGTTTCTGGCTCGTCGTCGTGCTCATGCGCCAAGGCGTTCCGAAAGTCCCGGACATCGTGCGCGGCCTTCAGCATGTCGAACGGGATCTTCCGCCGCGACGCGACGGCGTTGAGCAGGTCTTGCATCTTGGGATGCGAATCGCGCAGCGTCGCCCAGTACTGTCGCAGGCCCGACTCGAACTCCGCGAACAATCGAACGAAATAGGTCTCTTCCAGTTTGTCCCGCATGCCTGACAGGTCCTGCAGTTGCAAATCGACGGGGACGATGTCAGGAAACGCAGCCGCGCGCAGCAGGACGTGGTCCGCAGCGAACGCGGCGGCGCGGAAGTGCCTCTCCACTTCCTTGATGCGGATCATCCAGCGCTCACGCTTGCGCATGGTCGGGCGCCATCGCTTGGATCAGGTGCTGCAGCGCTTCGCGGGTGAACGGGTGCAGCCTTTCATCAAGCGAGTCCGACGCGGGGTCCGACGGCTGCGCGACGAAGGCGTAGTGCCAGCCGTCGGCGCGGCGGACGATGCTGGCCACGTCGTCATACGCGGGCATGAGGTAGAGATCGACCAGGCCGTCGCCTCCGGGGATGAAACGGGCGATTGGCTCCAGCAGGAAACGCAGGCTCTGGTCCTGCATCAGCAGCATCGGCAGCGCGTAGCCGCCCAGGCGGGAATCGTCCATCGCCTTGCTGCTCCGGCGTGTCGCCAGCCCCAGTTCCTTGCACCAGCTCTCCACTTCGTCAACAAGTGACTTGACCGCCACGATCCACTCATCGCGGATGCCTTCCCAGCCTTCCGGTCGTTGACGGGGTTGATCGGCCATGGTTTCTCCTCGCTGCAATTCCTTCGGTCAATGTCTTCTCACACCAGCTTCTTGACCAGCACCTGCGACTTGCGGCCGCTGCTGTCGTAGCGCTGGCGGCGCAGCGGCGGGAGGTCGTCGGGGGCGCCGAGGCGGAAGCCGCCCTTCTTGACGAAGTAGTTGACGGCTTGCGTGGAGAGGCAGAACAGCGTCTGCACGCCGCGTTCACGGGCCAGGTCCTCAAGGTAGCCCATCAGCCGGCCGCCGATCCCCTGGTTCTCGTACTTCGCCGAGACGCAGACGCACGCCATCTCGGCCTTCGCTTGTTCGGGGTGCGCGTGCAAAGCGATGCACGCGGCCACCAGGCCGTCGACCTCGAAGACGAAGTAGTCGCCGAGGTGGCGTTCGATCTCGGCCATCGAGCGGGGCAGCAGCTCGTCGTTCTCGACGCTTTTCTTGATGAGGCTGTCGAGCGCCCGCACGTCCTTCTTCTGGGCCGGGCGGATGGCTTGATACTCGTTGGTGTGGATGAGCGTGCCGATGCCGTCGTTCGAGAAGACCTCGGCGAGCAGCCCTTCCTCGACCCGGCCGTCGATGATGTGGACGCGAGGCACCTTGCCGTTCAAGGCCTTCACGGCGCTGGTGAGCTTCGACAAACTCGGCCCGACCAGATCCTGGCGGTGCTTGCGAAGGATGTTCTCGGCTTCATCAACCTTGATCTGCCGCAGCAGCTCTTCGGGGTGGGCGGCGTTCGCCCGCTTCAGCAGGATGCCGGGCACGGTGGTCAGGTAGATCAGCTTGACCGCCTTGAGCGCGACGGCCAGCTCGACGGCGACCGCGTCGGAGTTGAGGCGGTAGGTGTGCCCTTCGCCGTCCATGCCGAGCGGCGGAATCACGGGGATCACGTCGTTGGCGAGCAGCGAACGCAGCATGGCGTCGTTGACACGCTCGACGCGGCCGGTGTACTGGTGGTTCACGCCCTGGAGGATGCCGGCGGGATGCGCGACCAGCGCGTTGCTGCTGGCGCCGTTGAGGTCGGTGGCCGACAGGCCTTCGAGGATGCGGTGCGTGACCTGCGTGGCGGCGGTGATGGCGAGCTGCAGCGTTGCTTCGTCGGTGACTCCGGTGCCGTCGAGGTTGGTGAAATGCTGCCCGGTCTGGTCGGCGAGCTGCAGGATCTGGTGCCCGGCGCCGTGGACCAGCACGACGCCGACGCTCAGGCTGCGCAGCAGGGCGATGTCGAGCAGCAGGTTCTGGAAGTTGGGGTCCGACACGATGGCGCCGTCGAGCGCGATCACGAAGATTTTGTCGCGGTACTGGGGGACGTAGCGCAGGATCTCGCGGAAGTAGATGAGCTGCTGCATGGAGGCCCCGTGGTCGCTACGCCGTGCCGTCAAAGCCTGGAGGGCGCTCGCAGCCGGCTTGCCCGGCGTGGAAAGGATCGTCTCTGCCAAGTCTGGATGCTCCCGAAAGCGTGCCGATTCTCGCGTTCCCGTTCGATGGCGATTCATCCACTATAGATCGCAACCGCCCCGGCGCTAATGCGAATTTCTTCGTTTCAAGCCCGCTGCCGCTAGGCGGCGGGGTGATGCGCGGTTCGACCCCGCCGCCTAGCGGCAGCGGGCTTGAAAAAATCGCGATGAAAATGTGTCCCCGCAACTGACCTCGCCCCGATCCGTCGCCCCGTTTATAGTGGCGCGAAATTCCCCCATCCCCCAAGGAGACAAGCCATGCCAAGCCAGGTGAAAGCCATCCCCGACGGTTGCGGCGGCGCCATCCCGTACCTGCGCGTCAAAGGGGCCGCCGACGCGCTCGCGTTCTACCAGAAGGCGTTCGGCGCCGTCGAGACGATGCGGCTGCTGATGCCCGACGGCGTCATCGGGCACGCCGAGTTCAAGATCAACGACGCCCTCGTGATGCTGTCGGAGGAGTTCCCTCAGATGGGCATCGTCGGGCCGGCCACGCTGGGGAACACCAGCGTCGGCATCGCGATCTACCTGGAGAACGTCGACGCCGCGTTCGCGCAGGCGGTCGCCGCCGGGGCCGAGATCGCGCAGCCATTGACCAACCAGTTCTACGGCGACCGCAGCGGCCAGCTGCGCGACCCGTTCGGACACGTCTGGACCCTGGCGACCCATATCGAGGACGTGCCGAACGAGGAGATGCAGAAACGCTTGAGCGCGATGTACGGCTGAGATCCGGCTCACTTTCGCGACGGCTGCTCCACGAGCGTCAGCAGCAGCGACTGCTCCATCTCGGCGGGGTTGAAGCCGAACGGGCCTCGGCCTCCCTGGTAGGCGACGCGGCCGGCGCGGTCGATCACGTACAGGCGGTCGGGCATGCCGCTGTAGGCGTTGCCAACCAGGTCGTCGAGGCGGTCCACCAGCAGCGGCATCGTGATCTTCAGCGACGTGCAGCACGTCTGGGCCACCTTGTTACGCTCCTCGGCGGTCTTCGGCTGGGCCACGACGACGCCCGCCTTGTCGTTCGACGGCGTCCGCCAGCCGTCGCTCGGATGCGCCTCGCGGACGTAGACGGCCAGGAACGTGGCTTCGTTCTTGTAGCGATGGTGCAAGGCTTCCAAGGCCCCGAACTGGGACCGGTAGGGGCCTCACGTGAAGCTGCCGAAGATCAGCACGACCGGCTTCTCGCCCAGGTGGTCGGCCAGCGCGACGGTTCGCTTGCCGTCGTGCGTTGGCAGCGCGAACAGCGGCGCCAGCGTGCCGACCCGCGCTCCCTCGAACGGCGAACCGATCTCGCCATTGACCAACCCCGCGAGGAGCATGTTGCGCGACGGCATGCCGCCTGCTTTCTTGGCGACGGGTTGCGTCGCCGGAGGAGCCAGCAACAACCGCCGCAGGTCGTCCGGCGTCAGATGGTCCTTCCCCTTCGACAGCTTCGTGAACAGCGCGTCCCATTCGGCGCGCGACAACTTGTCGTCGCCATCGTCGTCGAACTTCCGCAGCAGCGAGGTCGCCTGGGCTTTCTGTTTCAAGTAAAGCGACTGGTCGGTCCAATCAAAATCACCGGCGGTGATCGCGCCGTCGCCGTCGCGGTCGAGCCGGTCGAAGAACTCGCGCGGCCCGGCGAACTCGGCCGCGGTCACGCGGCCGTCGCGGCCGGCGTCGAAGCGCTGGGCCAGCCAGCGGAAGTCGTGGCGCGCGTGGCTGGGATGGAACCAGCCTTCGCCCTTGCCCATCTTCCCCTTGAGCATGGCGTCGAGCATGCCCACGCTTTCGGGCTGGGCGATCTTCCCGAACGAGGCAGCGTCCAGGATTTCACGGGCGATGGACATCGTCCATTTCGCTTCGGCGTCGAGCGGCACGGCGAAGGGCCGCGCGGGTGGCTCAGGCTGCGCGCCGGCCAGCAGGGCCAGCCACGCGAAGGAAACCGCAAGATTCATGGCGATGCTCCCCGTCGGTCAGTTGGAGGTTTTCTTCGGAGGAAAGGTGCCGACGAACACGTTGTCGCGTTCCAGCGGCAGCTGGAAGCCGTCGGCGACGCGCGTCATGTAGTGGCAGCGGCAGGCCCACCAGACCACGTCGAGCGCGCGGTCGGGGCCGAAGTGCCGGGCCAGCGTGTCGAAGTTTTCGCGATTGATCGACGCCGGGGCGAGCGACAGTTGCCGCGCGAAAGCGTAGGCGGCTTGCTCGGCCGGCGGGAACGACGCCCAGTCGCCGTCGGCGAGGCGCTGGGTCCGCGCAGTGATAGTATCTTGCTCCAGGCCCGCGACCGCGAGCAGCATTTCGCAATGGCCCATTCAGTAGAAGCAGCGCAAGGACCGAGTGACGACCCAGAACAGGCTTTCCTCGAAGACGCGGTCCTGCTCCGATTCGACGCCGAACGCCCTGGTGCAGCCGATCCAGCCAGCGGCGAGATCGGGCTGGTAGCCGTGGCACACCAGACTCCACTGGATGCGCAGCGGCTGGGGCGGCTTCACCTCCGGGCGGATCACCCGCTCCACTTCCGCCCACGACGGGATGCGCACGCGGCCCGGCCGGTCCTTCTGCGCCGACAGGCTGCGCTGCAGGTCGGCGAACGCCAGCTCCTTCCACTCCGCCTCCTCGAAGATGGAGCCGTGTTCATTCACTGCCTCCGTCGGCGAAACCCGGGGCTGCGGCTTCATCTCGAAAGCGGCGCGGTCGAAGCGGACTTGTAGCGGCGGCGCCGGCTCCAGTTCCACGCCCAGCGACGCGACGAGCCGGTCCTGGAAGTTGGCGTAGGCGAGCAGCAGTACCATCGCGACGACGTTCGCCTCGCCGTGGACGCGGACCAGTTCCTCGACTTCCTCGTCGATCACGGTGTGGGCCGCCTTCGTCATCTTGTGGGCGAAGACGAGACGGCCACGCTCGTCCATCGGCCAGGTCTTGCTCGGCTGCCGCAGGATCGCCAACTCGGACGAAGCGACGCCCGCGCGGCGCAGGTCGTCTTCGATCTGAGGCAGTGACAACAGGCTGTCATTGGCGAGGGCGGCGACGTAGCGCATCTTGCCGCGAACGACCGGGTCGAGCGGGCTGCCGTCGCGCTGCCGCCAATCGAGTTCGAGCATCGCCGCCGTCGTGGCTGGCAACGTCCGCGCCAAAGCTCTCGCCCACGCGGGCAGCGCCCCCGCTGCGCGCTCCCGCGTCGGCGGCAGGCAGCGCCACGCTTCGGCGTCGGTCAGCAGCGGGACATGGGGTCGCATGGGAGAGCCTCAAGCGTCGAAAACAAAGGGATTGTACATGTTGAGCGGTCGAGTATGAAGCATCGACGAACTGA
>JAYSSW010000162.1:0-2242 GCA_043720335.1 Planctomycetia bacterium | reverse complement strand
ACCGCCTGGCCGGCGCGTCGGACAAGCTGAAACGGAAGTAGGACGCCATCGTCGCGACGCGGCGTCGAAGCTGCGATCTTCACCAACTTGTTTCCGCGACGTGCGTGCTCGCCGATGCGAAGCGAGGCGGCCGCGCGTGCCTCGCTTCGCATCGGCGAACGGATGCGGGAGGGACTTGCATCGCCGCGCGTGCTGCCTCGCTGGCGCTTCGGGCTCAGGGCCGCGTTCGATCGGCCTGCTTCCACGTCATCCAGGTCAACGGCCGAAGTCAGACGTTCCTGAGCCCGAAGCGCCAGCGAGGCAGCACGCGCGGCGATGCCTGCTGTTTCCGCGACGGCCGCGCATGCCTCGCTTCGCATCGGCGAACGGATGCGGGAGGGACTTGCATCGCCGCGCGGTTCCCGCGCTCCGCTGCGCGTCGCGGCTAAACGGTCGCGGCGGCTCACTCCTTCGGATGGTGCTTGCGGAAGCTGGCGGCCATTTCGCGGTTCATGCGGCTGCGCAGGGGGGCGTCGATGAGGTTGCCGTGGTCCTTGCCGGGGACAATTTCAACGGCTGCGTCGCTGCCGAGTTTCTTCAGGGATTCTTGCAAACGTCGTGTGGCCCCTTCGAGGTAGAAGGTGTCCTCGCTTCCCATATAGACGTGCAGCTTGCCGGACAGTTTCGGGCCGAGCGTGGGCCAGTTCTTCTCAAGGATCATGCGGATGTCGTAGCGCTGCCAGGTCTCGGCCACCTTGGGATCGACGTCGCCGGTGGCGCGGTTCCACAGCGGCATAGGCTGGCCGTCGCTCCCCTTCGGGCTGAAGACCGCCTCGAATGACGACAGCTGCCCGCCGCGCCTTATGACGACCTCCATGTCGGAGAACGCCTTGTAGTACAGGGCCGATTTCCCCGCGCGCCGGGCGATGGGGCGCTTGTCCCCCTTGGCGTCGAAGAATATGTTGGCTTTGGGCTGATAGAGATCGATCTGCTGGAAGTCGTGAAAATCGACCGGGTCGGGCGCGGTCGACCAGACGCCGCCGAAGAAGTCGGGGTAGGCGACCTGCAGCCACAAACTGCTCCAGCCGCCCGAGGAGTGGCCGGTGACGAAGCGGGCGGTGGGGGCGCCGACGCCACGGAACTGCTTTTCGAGGCGAGGGATCAGCTCCTCGACGAGCGCCTTGCCGACGGGGCCGTTGTTGGCGGAGTCGGCGAAGACGTGGTGCCCGGTGCGGCAGTCGGCGTCCAGCACCACGTGGATCATCTCCTCGTCCGCCACGTCGGTTGCTTTGCGATTCTCCGCGCCGAACGCCGCGAAGTGGTCGCCGCCGAACCCGGTGATCTCGTACACGACCGGGTACTTCCGCTCCGGCGCCGTCGCGTGTGATTTGGGCAGGACGACACCCGCGCGCATCTTCATCGGCTTGCCGTGGAAGTCGCTCAATAACTTACTGTCGATCTCCAACAGCTTCACGCGCTCCTTCTCCGTGAACTTGCGGGCCACGGTGGTTTGATCAATCACGAAGCGGATCGGCTCGGTCGGCGGCTTCGCGGGGTCGAGCAGCACCGACGCGCTGTAGCCGTTGCCCGGCGCGGTCAAGCTGTCGCGGCCTCCCAGGTCGCGGTCGAGAATCGCTTGCAGGTGGACCTTCTCCTTGGGCAACTCGCCCCACGCCTGCGGGAACGCGACACTCGGCGTGAACACCAGCGGCGTGTCGGGCAGCCAATCCTTCACGTCCTGGGCATGGAACGGGAACGGCGTGAACCAGTTCTGCCTTGGCGGCGCCCCCTTGATCGCCTGCTTCGTCGCGATCACGAACACGCGCCCCGTGAACGGCTTCTCCGTCACCGCTTTGCTGAACGTGATCTCGACCTTCGGCATGTTCGCCGGCGCCTGCGGTTCTGGCCCCGCGCCGACGCTCATACCCAGCAGCAACAGTGGCAGCAGATTCATGGCGTGCTTCTCGAAAAAAGGGTCGCTCCCATCGCCAACCAGCGTAAGCGTCGCGGCGGCGAAAAGGAACCGAAAAGCCCCGCGAAATCGCAGCGGCACGCAGAGCGACCGGCGCCGTCGGCGCAACCGGCCAGGTCGGTGTACGAGAGAAGGAACACTCCACCAGCCCGATAGAAACGGTTTCAAAACTTCGCGGATCGCAACTCGTTTGCTGCGACAGAGGGCGAGCGGCGCGGCGTAAGCCCGCCGTGAAAATGCTCGTTCGTGCGAAAGGCACGCTTGTCATTGCAATCTCGAAGCATCATTGCG
>JAYSSW010000161.1:0-10111 GCA_043720335.1 Planctomycetia bacterium | reverse complement strand
TCGGCAGCAAGGAGTCGGGCCTGCGCTGGCTGCTCAGCGCCGCGCAGCTCGCCCCGCAGCAGCCGTCCATCCACGCCGCCCTCGCCGACTACTACGCCGCCGAGGGAAACGCGACGAAGGCCGCCGAGCATCGGCGGCTGGCCGTTGGGCCGCAGTGATGGGACTGTGACCTCAATCCGGAGCTCGCCTCCCACGCATCGCTTGACGGGCGAGCGTTTCGATTGTCCAATAGGGCGAACGAAAGCGAGTTCGGCGTCGGCGCGGATCGTATCGCGGTCCCTGGAGCGAAAGGAGCGGACGATGTTTGTATGGTGGTGGTCCAAGAAAGGCGGCGACGAAACGCTCGAAGAGGGCTTCATCGACTGCCCGCGCTGCCGCGACCGGCAGCCCGCCCGCCTGGTTCGCTACGTCGAGAGAACCCGGGTGTACTTCTTCCTGACCAGCAGCGTTGAAGGCGCGGAGCAGGTGCTGTGCCTCACCTGCGGAGACTATTTCACGAACCACGAAACCCTCGCGTTCGGCCCGCAGCGGAACATGCCGGACTGGAACTGCTTCAAGTGCAAGAAGCCCGTGCCGAATTCACAGGTCGAATGCCCCCACTGCGGCTTCCGCTTCGCGAGCTGACGGAGTTCTGCGAAAATGGACGACGGTTTCGCGAAATGCCAATTGCTTGGCATGGTTGTTCGGTGGGAGTAGCCGCATGGCGAAAGGATCGCCGATCCTGGAAGATCGCCCGCTGACGCCGCAGGAAGCGTCGTTGGTCCGTTGGCTGATCGAGCATGGCGGCGTGGCGCGTGCGACCGAGTATCTTCCGCAACTCGCCGATACTCGGGTGGTCTCTCGTTGCGGCTGTGGATGTGCCAGCGTGGATTTCGCCGTCGCAGGCTCGAGCGCACCGGCTGGCGCTCCGCTGGGGATCCTCGCGGATTTTCAGTACCAAACCGCTGAAGGGCATCCATGCGGTGTTTTTGTGTTCGAGCGATCGGGCATGCTCGCGGGTCTGGAAGTGTACTCGGAGGATGGCCTTTCCACGGCCTCAACTCTGCCTGAAATCCAGCAATTGATCGCGTTTGAACGCGATCATTGCACATGAGCGACAACGGGGCCCTTTCCAAGCAACCCGTACGTCACTTCGCCTTCGCACGCCCCAGATTCTTCAGCAGCGTCACCGAGTCGGCGGTTTTGTCGAGCGTGAAGTTGCCGACGACGAGGTCGACGCAGCCGGTGCCGAACACGTCGCCGACGGCGCACGTCACATGGTCGCATTCGATCGACGCCAGCGTGTGGCGCTCAAAGCGGCCTGGCTCGGTCTGCTCCAGCATAATGATCGAATCGAGGTTGAGCGCCTTGCGCTGCGGGAAGTGCTCGCCCGGCAGGTAGCAGACGGCGACTATGTCGAAATCGCCGTCGCCGTCGATGTCGGCGGCCAGGGCGCGGTGGACGCCGTGCATCGGCGCGAGCGGGCGATGCTCGAAGGGGGTGCGTCCGTTGCCGGGGTTGCGCAGCCACTGGACGCCGTGGTACGGCTTGAGCAGGTGGGGCGAGTCGAGCACGTCGCCGTTGGTGTAGAGGACGTCGAGGTGGCCGTCGCGGTCGAGGTCGACGAGTTGGATGCCGCTGGAGCCGTAGGCGGGGTGGGGCGCCGAGTAGAGGACTTCCTTGTGGAACTGGAAGTTGCCGTCGTTGACGAAGAGGGCGACCTCCTCGTGTTCCTGGGCGAGCACGGCGACGAAGTCGGGCTTGCCGTCGCCGTTGAGGTCGGCCACCGGGACGTGGATGGCGCCGTGGCGGCGGTCGACGACGTGCGGCGTGAAGTCGGGCTTGGCCCAGTCGGTGGTGCGGTTCTCCAGGACGAGGATTTCGCCGGTCTCCTGCCAGCCGAAGACGGCGACGACGAGGTCGAGCTTGCCGTCGCCGTTGAAGTCGGCGGCCTGCACGTCGGCGACGCGGCCAACGCCCTGGAGAAGCGTGGTCGGCGTGTACTTTCCATCCTTGCCGCCGCGCAGCCACACGACCTTGCCGCAGATGCGGTCGACAGGGCCGAAACTCCCCAGGTCGGCGACGAGCAGGTCGAGGATGCCGTCGCCGTCGAGATCGACGACTTCGACGTGCGCCGGGTTGTCGACTTTGCCGAGGATCTCCCAGGTTGCGTTCGGCTCCTGGGGCTTCAGGCGCATGATGAATCCCCAGCGCATCTCGCAGGCGAGCAGGTCGAGCTTCTTCGGGTCGCTGAGATGGACGAGGCTGACATGCGATATGGCGGGTTGCGACGCACCGGGCGGCCCTTTGATGCCGTGCCGTGCGAAGCCGCAGCCGAACGGCGACTTCGCGCGGGGAATGTTCGGCGCGGGCAGCGACTCCGGGGCCTGGCTTTCGTAGTAGCGCACCACCTGGTCGATGGGGGGCGGGTTCACTTGCAGGCTCGACTTGCCGAAGAAGAAGTAGCCGCGCTCGACTTCTTCCTTCCAGGCGAAGCGCGGGAACGAATCGGGCGTCGGATAAGCGTGGCAGGCGCCGCAGAACGCGTGCACCTTCTGCGACAGTACGTCGGGAGCGAGGATGGGCGGGCTGAGCAGGTCGTCCTTCTTCGCAGCGGAGGTTGGCAGAAGAAAAAAGACGCCCGCCGCGACGCCCGCCAACACGGCCGCACCCGCAAGCAGCAGCGGCCAGCCGACCTTGCCGGGACGAACGCCGAGGGACTGCACGGTCTTCATGAGCTTGCTCGTTGCACGCGGGCGGGTTTCCTCCAGCCTAGCAAGTCCTTGACGTGCTGGATAGCAGCCCTTACAAGAGAAGCGACGCCCCCGCTCTCCCTGGGAACTCCATGACGACCAGCCAACCCGCCGAGCCAGCCGCCAGCCCGGCGAAAATTTTAGCCTGGGACCGCGTGCTGACGCTGCTGGCGATCCTCCTCGCCTTCGCCCTCGCATCGACGCCCGTCCGCGACAGCGACGTTTGGCGCCACCTCGCCACAGGCCGGGCAATCTGGCAAGGCGACGGCGGCGTCCGCAGCGACCCGTTCACCTACACGCAGCCCGACGCGGCGTGGATCAACCGCGCCTGGCTCAGCGACGCGGTCCTGTTCAAAATCTACGCGCAGCTCGGCGACGGCGTCGTGCTGTTCAAGACGCTACTCGTCGTCGCCATCGCGGGCCTGATGATCGCGACGGCGGGAATGCGGCGCAGCGTCGCCGTCGGCGCGACGGTGCTCGGCCTCGCGGCGCTGGGGCCGCACCTGTCGCTTAGGCCGGAATTGGCGTCGGGGCTGCTGCTCGCTTTCACGGCGTATCGGCTGCAAAAGCCGAGCGTGGAAGGGAAGGCGCAGCAGCTCCGCGCGGACCTGCCGTTGTTCATCACGTTCGCGATCTGGGCGAACGTCGACGACTGGTCGCTGCTCGGCCCGATGCTCGTCGGGCTGCACACGGCGTTCGACCGCCGCCGCTGGCCGACCTTCGCGATCGCTCTGGCGTGCTGCCTGCTGAACCCGCACCACGTCCACGGCCTCGCCCTGCCATCGGTCGAACTCGCCGCGACTTGGCCTCGCGTTTCGTGGGAATCGCTGTCCGAGGTTGCGATGATTCCGCACGCCGCGTTCGGCTTGCTGGTCGTGCTGAGCGCCGTTTCGTTCTTCGTGAATCGCACGAAGTTCGACCGTCCGAGCGCCGCGGCGTGGCTCGTACTGCTTGTTGCGAGTTTCTGGTGCGAGCCGGCGAAACTGTTCTTCGCGATCGTCGCCGCCCCGGTCCTCGCCCGCAATCTCGCCGATTGGCAGTTCGTGCCGCAGACCCGCCTTCGCCGCGTCGCCCTGCAGATGGCCGGCGTGCTGCTGATGCTGGGGCTGGTCGGCGTGTCGCTGCCCGGCTGGCTGCAAGGCCGGCGCGAAGCACGCGAATGGCGGCTCGTCGCCGACCCGTCGCTGCAGCGCATCGCGGAGCATCTGTCGAGGTGGGAACTCACGCCGGGCGTACACTTTTTGCCACTGTCGCTGGACGCCGCCCATCATCTCGAATGGTTCGCCCCCAAAATCAAGGTCTTCGCCGATGGCCGGCGCGGCTTCTTCACCGACGGCACACTGCGTGACTTCCGCACGCTGCGCGAACAAGTCACTGGCCCGCCCGAATTGCTCGACCGCTGGAGGATCTGGTACCTGCTCGCGCACGACCCGTCGGATCGCCACCAACTGGCTGCGCTGCAGCGAGCCTGGAACGGCCCCTGCCTCGCGGTCAAGCAGGAAGGGCGTGCCGTCCTGTTCGAGCGAATCGGCTGGGCGAATGGCTGGCCGCTTGACCTGGCGGCGCAGGCGTTCCGGCCCGACACGGCGAAGACGGCGCCCGACGAAGTCGCCGAGCGGGAAACGCCGTCCCACCTGGCGGCGTTCTTTCCCACGAACGAGGCGGGCCGGCTCGACGCAGGCGAGGCGCTCGCCTGCGTGGCCCACTTCGAGTCGCAGCGGCCCGCTTTCCTCGCGAATCACAAGGCGAGCTGGGAGGCCATGCAGGTCGCCTCGATGATCGCCGCCGGCACGCCGGGCCGGCCCCTCGTCGATTCGCTCACGGAGCTGTCGCTGCACACGGCGCTGCTGGCGGGCAGCCAGCGCGGCGGGTCGAGTCCGATGATGAGCCAGTTCGCCGGAGCGCTGATCGCGGACCACCTGCGGCGCGGCGACGACGGCCCGCCAGGATCGCTCTTCCTCGCGCTGCGCGCCGCCCGGCGGGCGCTGCACGCGAACCCCGACGACGCGGTCGCCTGGCTGCGGTTGGGGCAGGCGTACTACCGCCTCGACCGCCACACCCGCGAGCGCGCCGTCGATTTCACGCTGCTGCATCGGCTGCGAAAAACGCAGATCCTGGCGTCACTCCACCGCGCCGCGCGTCTCGATCCCGACCTCGCACCCGCCCATGAAGCACTCACGAAGCTCTGTATCGAGGACAATCGCCTCGACCTGGCGCTGCACCATCTGCGCCAGCAGATTCGACTCATGGAAGCCGCAGGGCCGCGTCCGCTGGATGGCGCCGAGGCGTTCGACGCCCGGCTGCGCGGCCTGCGCGCCGACGAACAATCGCTCGGCCTGCGCGTCCGCGAGCTGCTCAGCCTCACCGAGACGACGTCGTTCTCGTTCGACGCGTTCGGCAAGGCGAGGCTGGCCCAGGACAAGGGGCTGGCGCAACGCGCGCTGCAGGTGCTGCTGCGGTCGAGCTACGGCGACTTCGGCCGCGAGGGGGCGCTCCTGGAGCTGCAACTGCTCCTGACGAACGGGCAGATCGACGAGGTGTCGGCGTGGATCGAGCCGGCCCAGGAGCCGATCCTTGGCACGTCGGCGTTCTGCTGGCTGACGGCCCAGCTCGGCGGCGTCGCCGGCGACTACCGCCGCGCCGACGCCGCGCTGATGCGCACGCAAAGCACGCTCGACGCGTTCGATGTCCCCGAAGCGGGCTTGCGGAACGTCCCCCCCGGTCAGGCGGTCGCGCTGATCTTCGGCAAGCGGCTGCTCGACGAAGCCAACCTGCAGCCGCTCGCCTGGCGAGAAGATTCCGACAGCGCCCTTCGGCGCATGCGCAGCCTGGCGAGCGCGCTGCGCACCCGCGAGGAACTGGCGACGCTGCGCGGCCTGCTCGCCCTGGAGCATGGCGCCAACGCGCAGGCGGCCGTCCACTTCCGCGACGCACTGAGCGTCGGCGCAACCGACGGCACGCTCGCGCGACATTATCTTGATCTGCTTCAAAAAGCTGTCGGCCGGTAGGCATGTCAGCGTTTCGCGGGAAGCTGTTCACGCACGGCGTCGACGATCATCTCCTCGATGCGCGGCCCCCACGACGCGGGGAGGCCGTAGTAGATCATCGACGTGGCGCCTTCGTAGCCCCCTTCTTTCAGCACCCGCAGCGACGGGATGTAGGCCATCACGTCGTTGGCGTAGCCGGTGACCCAGAGGGGGCCGTGCGTCGCCTTGAGGCGCAGGGCGTAGTCGACGCAGACTTCGCCGCCGAGGGCGACCCAGGCGAGGCCGCCGAGCTGCCAGGTCTGCACGGGGTACGGGTAGGTCTTGCGAAGCGTGCCACGCTTCTCGATTTCGTCGAGCAGCAGCTTGGCGCGGCCCGCGACGAAGAGATCCTTGCCAAGCGAGTCCTTGACGAGCGTCTCGCGCGACGGCAGTTCGCCGTACGGCAGTGCGATCTCGGCGTACGCGGTCTTCAAACGCGGTTCGAGCTTGGTCATCGGGGCGTTCAACACGGATCGCACGCCTTGGGCGAGTTCCTTGCCGTACTGCTCGGCGAGGGCGACGGTGCGGCGCGGCAGCGGGTTCTGGTCGGCGCCGCAGCCCGCGGCGAACAGAGCGACCGCGCCGGGAAGGGCGGCCTCCAGCTCGATCTGGGCGAAGCCGGGATAGTCGCCGCACCATTGCTGGAAGCTCAGCACCGTCGCGTGGCAGGCGTAGCCGAAAACAACGGCGCGGATCCTGCGGTCGGCGTCGCGCACGCACAGGACCGGCACGTCGTGGTCGACCGGGCCGACCAGCCGGCCTTCGTCGCGCAGCTTGGGCACGTCGGGTTCCTTGTTGTTGCGGCGGTTGACGGCGAACGTCGCCTGGCCGACGCCGTGCGAAACGTCGGCGGCGAACAGCTTGTCGCAGGCGAGATCGACGACGCGCAGCAGGTTCGCTTGCAGTTCCTTGGCGTAGGCGCCGACCAGCTTGTGCTGCTCGTCGTCGTAGCTGTACATGGCGCGCAGGTTGTTGCCGACGACGGGGCCGCAGTGCGTGTGCGACACGGCCAGCATCACGGAGGCGCGGGGAATCTGATGCTTCGCCTCGATGGCCTTGCAGACGGCGACCGAGAGTTCGCGGTCGATGCCGACAAGGTCCATCGTGACGAGGACGCAGCGCTTGCCAGCCGAATCTTGCAGCACGAGCGCTTTGGCCCAGAGATCGTGGACCTTCCCCTCGGCGGGCTTGGTGCGGCTGCCGTAGCCCGACATCCACACGCCGACCGGCGGCGTGATGGCGATCTTCGCGACGCCGGCGCGCCAGGTAGTGGGCTTGTCCTGGGCGGCGGCGACGGGGGCGATGAACAGCAAGATCGCGAGGGAGAGGATGCGTTCCATGGCGTGTTCCCTGGACCCCGCCGCCTAGCGGCAGCGGGCTTGACAACTTCTGCAACTGACCGCTGACCGCTATTTTGCCGCCATGATGAACGCAAGCAGGTCGGCCATCTGCTGGTGGCTGATCTGCTGTTCCAGGCCCTCCGGCATGAACGACATGCCGGTGCTGCGCAGCGAGCCAATGTTGACGCGCAGCAGTGATTCGCTAACTCCGTCGACGCGGCGCAGCGTGATGCTCGTCGCGGTCTCGGCGGTGATGATGCCGGTCAGCACGCGGCCCGAATCGAGTTCGACATGGTACGACAAAAACTTCGGCAGCACCTCGCGGTTGGGGTCGAGGACGCTCAGCAGCACCGCTTCGCTCCCCTTGTCGCGGATGCTCGACAGCTCGGCGCCGACCGTCTCGCCGAGGTTGTCGAGGCGGTGGCAGGCGGCGCAGTTCTTCTGGAAGACCATGCGTCCGTTGGTTGCGTCGCCCTTGAGTTGCAGCGATTTTTGATAGGCGTTCACCACGTCCTGCCGCTTCGACAGCTTCGCGCTGGCGAAGAGATTCGCCGCCCGGTCACGCAGCGACTTGTCGGCGAAGCCCTGCAGAAGCTGCACGCGGGCCGGGTCGATCTCGCTCGTCTTCACCTTGCCTCGTTCGACGGCGTCGAGGAACGCGCCAACCCATGCTGGTCGCGAGAACAGCGTCTCGGCGGCGGAGACGCGGATCTGCGGGCTGAGGCTCGGCCAAACGTCGAGCACCACCGCCGGCACGCCCGCCTGGTCGAAGCGCGACAGCGTCTCCAATGCGGCTTTCTGCACCGCTTCAGGCTGCTTGAACTCCAGGCATGTGACGAGAAGCGGCCTCGCCTGCGAGAAGTCGGCCAGCCCCAGATTGCGGATCGCGGCGACCCGGTCGGCGACCGCCAGCTTGTCGTTGACGGCCGACTTCAGCGCGCTGTCGACCATCTCCTTGAAGAGCGTGCCTGACTTGCCCGCCGACTGGATCTTGTCGCGCGACGAGGCGGGGAGCTTGGTGAGAAGGCTCGTCATCAGGCTTTGGCTAAGCTTCGCTTCGCTCGCAGGCAGACGGTCGAGCGTGACGAGGAGCGTCGCCAGGTCGGCGCTGCGGTTGGCGGCGCCGATCTGCACGGCCAGCGCGAGCAGCAGCTGCCTGCCCGATTCCTTCGCGCGCAGCACGTCGTCGTTGGCGAAGACGCGGAAGGCGTCGCCCATGCGGTCGGGGATCGAGCTGAGGATCGCCGTGCGCACCCACACTTCGTCGCCGTCGCGCTGGGCCAGCTTCAGCAGCGACGGCACGCGGCTCTCGCCTTCGACGGCGCCCAGCGTGTACGCGAGCTGGCAGCGCACGCGCAGGTCGTCGTCGGCGAGGCGCTGATGGATCGCGCTGCGAACCGCGACATCCCCCTGGAACCGCTCCGCCAACTTCAACGCATGCTCGCGCACGCGGGCTTCCGGGTCGCCGAGCAGCGTCAGGACGTGCTTCGCTTCGAGCGCTTTCAAGCCGTCCAGAGCGTAAGCCGCGTGCAGCCGGCCGAGCGGCGCTTTCGACGTGGCGGCCAACTTCGTAAGGCTCGGGATGGCGGCCTGGTCCTGGCGCTGGTAGAGCAGCCGGGACGCCGTGTCGCGATGCCAGCCGTTGGGATGCTCCAGCAGCGCGACCAGTTCGAGGACGCTGGCCTTGCCGAGATTCGGCAGCGGGCGCTGCTTGAAGCCGTCCGGCACGATGCGGTAGATGCGGCCACGGTCGATGCCCGATTCGGGGTGCAGGTGCTTGAGGATCAGCGGCGGGATCGATTCGACGGTCTCGATCAGCTCGCGGTACATGTCGATGACGTGCAGCGTGCCGTCCGGGGCGTTGGCGAATTGCGCGGGGCGGAACCAGTTGTCGGTCGAGGCGAGGAACTCGCGCCCTGTGTCAGCGCGCTTGGCGACCAGGCCGACGCCGTCCGGTTCGAGCTTCGCACGATAGACGAGATTGTTCGACACCTCGCCGACGAAGGCGTTGTTCTGGAACTCCGGTGGATAGGCGTCGCCGCGATAAACCGTCACGCCGGTCGCGCCGGTGAAGTAGCCGGCGGGGGCGCCCCCCTCGGTGGGACCGGGGACGATCTTCTGCATGCGCAGGCGGGTGCGGACCAGCCGCCACGGCTCGGCGGTGCTGACGCGGAACAGTTTTTCGCGCGCGTTGGGGGCGATGTCTTTCGTCGGCGCGGGCGGCTGCAGGTATGGGTTGCGTGTCAGGTAGCGGCCGTCGGCCATCAGCATGTGGATCGGATTGCTGTTGTCGCAGACGAACTTGCGTCCCCAGTTGTCCATGCTCATGCCGTGCTGCCCCGTTCCCGCGACCAGCTCGAAGACGTTGGTTCGCGGATCGAGCAGCATCCCCTGGCCTCGCACTGACACGGGCGCCGCCTTCACATTGTCGGGTGGCGTCAGGCTGCCGCCGGCCATGCTGGTGGAGATGTGGAAGCGGTTGTCGAGGCCCCAGCGGAACGAGTTGAGCATCGCCTCGCCCGCTTTGTCCTTCGCGAAGCCGGTGTAGATCGCCTTGCGAATGTCGGCCTTGCCGTCGCCGTCGGTGTCCTTGCAGAAGAGGAGATCGGGGACGGCGCCGACGAAAATGCCGCCGTCCCAGCAGGCGACCGCGACGGGGGAGGGGAGGTTGTCGACGTAGACGGTCGCCTTGTCATAGACGCCGTCGCCGTCGGTGTCCTCCAGCATCTTGACGCAGCCGCGCTGCTTGAAGTTGGGATCGTTGTGCAGGTTGTACTCGGGGAACTCGACGACGAACATGCGGCCATGCTCGTCGAAGTCGACCGCGACGGGGGAGCGGATCAACGGCTCGGCCGCGACCAGCTCCAGCCGGAATCCGGGCGGGAGCTGGAACGTCTTCAGCGCGTCGCGCGGCTCCTTCGGCGCGACGCGAGGCAGCTCGGCGGCGTAGTCCTTGTCGAGGGCGTCCTTAGGCCCGCCGCTGGTTTGGCCTCGCTGGGTGAGAAGAACGCCG
>JAYSSW010000160.1:0-2246 GCA_043720335.1 Planctomycetia bacterium | reverse complement strand
GGTGGATCGCGAAGCTGGAGTTGATCCCGCGGCCCTCGACGAACAACCGGCGGACCGTGGTGCCGCTGCCCTTCGGGGCGACCAGGATCACGTCGATGTCCGGCGGCGGGTTCACGCCGGTCTGGTCGTTGAACACGATCGAGAAGCCGTGCGAGAAGTACAGTGCCTTGCCTTTCGTCAGCAGCGGCTTGATCTTCGGCCACATCTCCTTCTGCCCGGCGTCGGACAGCAGGTACTGCACCACGGTGCCCTTCGTGGTCGCCTCTTCCGGGTCGAACAGCGTTACGCCCGGCTTCCAGCCGTCTTCGAGGCACAGGTCGTAGGCCTTGCCGCCCTTGCGCTGTCCGACGATCACCTTGAGACCGTTATCGCGCATGTTGAGCGACTGCCCGCGGCCCTGCACGCCGTACCCGACGACCGCGATCACCTCGTCTTTGAGGATTTCGCGGACGCGGTCGAGCGGGTAGTCCGAGCGCTCGATGGCCTGCTCGACGGTGTCGCCGATCCGAATCTCTTTCATGGGGTCTACTCGCGGTTGGGGGGGGCAACTATTCTCTTCGGGAGAGGCTACAGGAAATTCACTCGACGTCAAGAATTCAAACATGGACACGACTGACGCTCAGCACGCGGCCGCCGCGCTCGACCCCGGCGCGCCGGCCGCGCACGACGTTGTGGACCGGCTCATCGCGAAGTGGCGGGAGGCGCGTTCGGACCTGGACCCGTCGCCGCTGGAAGTGGTCGGCCGGGTGATCGTGCTGGCGCAGCACCTGGAGCGGAACGTCGAGTCTGCTTTGGAGAAGCACAAGCTCACGCTCGGGCAATTCGACATCCTCGCGACGCTCCGCCGCAACGGGAAAAAGGGCGGGCTGACGCCGACGCAACTCCTCGAAAGCGTGGTGCTATCGAGCGGCGGCATGACGGCCCGGTTGGACGCGCTCGCAGAGGCGGGCTACATCTGCCGCAAGCCGAAGCCGGAGGACCGGCGGATGGTGATGATCGAACTGACGGCGAGCGGTCGCCGCGCGATCGACAACGCGACCAAGACGCGCTTCAAGGAGGCGAAGGAGTCTCTCCCGCCGCTGGACGCGGCCGAGATGACGACGCTCACGCGACTGCTTCAGAAGTGGCTGACTCAGGTCGCGGGATAGTGGTTCGAGCGCGTTAAGGAAATGCGTAAGGCATTCTCAGCAAGTAGCGACCGCCCGAGCGGGAGGGATGTGAGCCGCTCTGGACGGTTGCGGCGCGATGCGCGATCGTTGAACGACCCATCTCGGCAGTAGGGGCCGATGGAGCGACGATGAACACCAGAAACGCTACATGCGGTCCAGGTCTGCAGCGTCTGGCTCGGCCGCTACAACTTCCAGCTCAGGACCATCCCGTGATTCGCTACCCTCAAAGAGTGTTTACTCAAGCCATGACCAGACTTGTCTTCATCGACTCTTCGTTGTAAGTCTATATCAGAGAGCGGCCCAAAGGCATCTTCGTGTCCGCTGTAATGCACAAGCCAGGTTCGATGCGGATTCAGCAAAGGTATCATTGATCGCATCACTCCGTCGATCGAGATGTGACCCGTTCTGGGCGCCAGCAGATAGTTGGTGGCCTCGATAAACAGCTCGTCGGCGTCCGAGAGGATTCGATGGGCTGGTTCCAGCGTGGTGGATGAAGTGGTCGAGCCCGTGTAAGTCGCATCAATATCGTCTTTGGGATAGCGTGGCACGAGATGCAAAAGATCCCATGCCAAAACCAGCTTGTAACTTTTCGCCGACTTATCGCCGAACTCCACTACCCAAATCACTGGCTCTCTGGGAACGCTGCCGTGCCACACAGACACCGGCGTCACCCTGAGGTTGATTCCGTATCCAAGAAACACCGAAGGATCAGGGATGACCTGCCGCGCCATGACTGGAAAGAGCCAGGGAAAGTGATGACCAGGTCCACCCGCGAACGCTCCGTTCGTGCAGTAAACGTCCAACGACCCTGGACCTCCAGATCGCCGATGACTGTTCGCCAAGCGGTCGAGTTCTAGGCAGTGGTCCGCGTGGCCATGGCTGATGAATAAGGCTGAAACGGCGGGGATGCCGAAGTCGATCAGGCTATCGGTCACGCCGAACCCGCAGTCGAACAGCGCGTGATAAAGGAGACGACCGCGAGGTGGGGTCCAGTCGAAGATCAACAACGAGCCGGACGTATTGGCCCTCGGCTTGTTGGCGTCGCATTGGGGGCAGGGACTGCAGCCGAGCTCTCGC
>JAYSSW010000159.1:0-2249 GCA_043720335.1 Planctomycetia bacterium | reverse complement strand
CCTACGGCGAGCGCGGCCTCGACGCACGTCCGAAACCGAAATCGTCGCGCGCCGTCGCGCCCGCGCTCGCCGGAGGCGAACGGCTAAACGGCGGGCGTCTACCGGCGCCGCGCGTTGAACACGGTTCCTTCGGTGTTGAAGGCCCACACCTCGCGGCCGTTGCGGTCGAACTCGGTGATCTTGCGGCTGTTCTGGCTGGCGACCAGGGTGTGCCCGTTGGGCAGCCGCGTGGCCGAGTTGGGCCACTGCACGACGATCGGGGCGCCGGCCTGCTTGCCATCCTTGGTGTACTCGACGACGCGGTTCTGCTGGAACTCGGCGACGAGCAGGTTGCCTCCGGGGAGGATGTCGATGCCGCCGAACAGGACCGGCATCGGCTGGATGTTGAACGTGCCGCGCACCTGCTTGCTGGCCCCGTCGATGCGCGTCACCAGGCCGCTGGTGGTGATGAAGACGACCTCGCCGCTGCGGAGCTTGCGGCCCCGGACGATGTCGTGCTCGGGGCGGGGGTGGGAGAAGACCTCGGCGCCGTCGCGGCGCATCTCGACGAGGCGGTTCTGGGTGATGATGAACAGGTTGCCGTTGGGGAGCTTCTGCAGGCCGACGGGGTTGCCGACGACCGTGCGTTCGTTGATGACGTTCCCCTTGAAGTCACGCTCGGTGATCTTGCCCGACTGGTAGTCGGCGACGACGACGCGGTCAGGGCCCATGACGATGGCGTCGACCGGGTACGACGGCATGTTGAAGCGCCAGTGGACCGACTTGTCGGGCTTCAGCTCGACGACCTCGCCGGAGCGCGGGCCCCCTTGCGGGAAGCCGACGTTGGCGCGGTTGTGCTGCTGGACGTAGAGAGTGAAGCCCTGCATCGTCTCGGGGCGTTCGAGGTCGGTCAGGTCGATGGTCGCCTCGTTCTTGGCGTACCAGGCCTGCCAGGCGTCGCGGGCGGCCTTGCGGCCGGCGGCGTCGGCGCCGAGCGGCACGCTGGGGGACTTCTCGGCGGCCAGGCGGATCAGCACCTCTTCGATCGGCCAAAGCATCTCGGCGGGCAGCTCGCCCAGCAGCTCGATCATGATCGGCAGCAGCGTCTTGTCCTTCGTCGGCACCAGAGCCACACAAACGCGCAGACGCACCTTCGGGTCGGCGTCCTTCAGCAGCTTGCGAGCGACGGCGGCTTGTTCCTTGTCGCCGCTGCGGATGAGGGCTTCGCCAGCGGCGCTGCGTTTGATCGGCGTCGGGTCGTCGAGGGCTTTGACGAGCAGCGGATCGACCTGTCCGCCGACGAGGGCGAGGGCGCCGAGTGTTTTGCAAATTTCGTCGACGACATAGGCGTCGGTGGCGAACGGCAGGTAGGCGAGCAGGATCTCCGTCGTGCCGGCGGGCTTCAGCTTCGCCAACAATCGCGCCGCCGCCGCCTGGATCGCCGGCTCCGCCTTGGTGTCGATGCGGATCTTCAGGTCGGCGATCCGCTTCCGCAGCTCGGCGTCGGGATTGCCCTCGGCGTCCTTCAGCCCGTTCGTCGCGGCCGGGCCGAGCAGCGCCAGCGCGGTGAACGCCTTCTCGCGGGTGGCGAAGTCGTCGTCCGCCAGATCCTTCACCAACTGCGCGACCGCCTTCGGATCGACCTCCGGCAGCGTGCGCTTCTTGAAGTAGTCGAGCATCGCCGGCCCGTCGGCGGGCATGCCGACGGTCTTCAGCGTGCGCTCGTCGTCCTTGGAGGTGTCGAGCGGCGCGTCCACCACCGGGGCGGGATCCTTGCCGTCCTTCTTCTTGCCCTCGGGCTGCGCGATGTCCTGCGAGACCGCCCAGCCGGTGGCGCAAGCGAAGAGAACGAGACCCAGGAGAACGAAGCGTCGCCAAACCATGATGCTCGCCCTTTCGCCGAAACCCATCGGAGCGCATCGAACCAGTCTGTATTTTACCAGCGCCCCCGGCGAAAACCAAGGAAGTTCCGCAGGCACCGCCGGCCGCGCAGCCCCGCCCAGAGACGACGTGCGGGCGGCGGTTTTCCAACTGCGCGGGGATTCATGAATCAAGGCGAGCCGTGGCCCGTGAGGGGCCGGGTTCCGCCGACGCCGCAGGCGAGGCGTGGGCAGCGTCCTGATCGCGGATGGTTTCGCTCTGCGTCTCGCCTTCGGCGTCGCGGGTACCCGGCTACCCCTTTCAAGGTGGCTGGCGTCCGCTGCAAATCCTTGCTACGCTTGGTGGTTGGTGCATCCGTGAAGGCGAGGTGGGGTATGGACACGGTCCTG
>JAYSSW010000158.1:0-2249 GCA_043720335.1 Planctomycetia bacterium | reverse complement strand
TCGCCAGCACGGCCCGATACTCGACGAGTTCGTGCCGGCCGTCGGCGGCGCGTTGCAGGTCGGGGATGGCCTGGCGGTAGTGCTCCGCCTCCTCGTCGCGGCGGTTCTGGTGCAGGCACAGGTACGCCAGCCGGCTCCGTGTCGCGCCGCGCGCGTAGCGCAAGTCGGGGTCGCCCGGCTCGTCGGCGACCAGCGCGTCGAGGAGGCGCAAGGCGCGCAGGCACGCCGCCTCCGCCTCGCCGAACTCCTGGCGCTGGCCGTGCTCGTCGAAAGCTTGCCACTCCCCCAACACCTGCGTCCTGCGCGGATCGTCCGACATGCGTCATGCCCCTGGATAGATTCAGCCGTCTCCTTGGAAATCTCGGGAAGCCGCAGGCGACTTCATTGCGGCTCGTCCTCGAAAAACAGGTCGCCATCGTGGTGAGTGGGGAGTTCTCGAACTTCCAGTTCGGCGAGCTCCGCGATCCTGCGCAGTCGCTGGTCGTGGGAGTAGAGCACTTTGGCGCCCGCCTTCTTCACCGAAGCGACAATCTGCACGTCGGCTTTGATGCAGGTTCGACTCGCCGGCGGCTCGTTGATGTGCTTGCGCTGCTCCGTCCAGAGGTTCGCCGCCAACGCGGCCGCCTGCACGTCGAACGGAACGCACAGGTACTTCTTCTGGATCAAACGGGAGAAGTTGTCGCGGAGCGGCTCCTCGACGCCGATCAGAATTTCCGCCAAGGTGACGACGGAAACGACCACGTCCTCCGGCTTCAGCTGATCGAAGAGGATTCTCGCCCGTTTCTGGAGTTCGCCAAGGTCCTTCTGCCTGGGATTGCCGCGACGCATTCCCACGACCTGCAGGCCCCAGATGAAGATGTTGGAGTCCAGGGTGACGATCACTGCCCGACAACCTCGTTGATGAACTGCTGGGGATCCTCGATGCCGTCCCAACCGCTTCCGCCCGCGTCATAGAGGGCTTCGAAGGCCTCCATCATCGTGCCCTGGTGGAGTTCGGTCATTTCGCGGATGGCGAACGCGCGAAGCCGCCAGGTGCCTCTCACCCAGGTCGCGTTGCCATGCACCGTCACTCGTTTATAGAGGCAGTCGCCGAGCTTGCGGGCAACCTCCGTGTTCTGGACCTTGCAGTAGAGCAGCTTGCTTTGGAAGGGAACGCGCAAGGCGCAGCGAACCTCCGTCGCACCGCCCACCCGCTTCACCTCGCCGGTGATCGAAGTTCCGCCCACGACGAACACCGAACGGGCAACCTGCTCGTAGGAATCAGGCTCGATCCTCGCCAGCACCACGCCGTCCTTGCCAGGCTCGCGAACAACGACGCTGCATTTCAGCGACTTGGCAGCAGCGCTGATTCGCTCCAAAGGTCCAAGGACATAGTCGTTCTCGCCGATTTCCTCCGGCTTCGCGAGCACATGGCCGACCACGTTGAAACGCTTCAACGCCTGTTCCGGCAGATCGCCCCCGAACTTGTACACCGCCGAACCTCGCTTGATGTCAAGCAGGCGAATTTCACTGGTGTCGTCGCCGAGAGATTGGATTTCTGGCTGTTCGTCTTCGTCCAATTCAAGACCTGACGCGAGTCGCTGGACTGCGGAAAGCGTGCGCGTAAGCACTCCGAGCGGGATCTTTTCGGGATAGATTCCGCTGCCGGTGAAAACGACTTCGAAGATGGAGGGAGGCGATTTTTTTGCCATGTGGGACCGTCGCTCATTCGGGCTTTTGAAGCCTATGCGCCCGGGTAGAGGCAGTCAAGTACAATCGCGAAAGGGATGAGTCGAGGGGCTGAGCGGCCTCTCTCGACCCCCAGGAATCGCTTCGCTCATCCTGGGGCTTGGCTCTTGCTTTCCTCTGCGTCTCTGCGGTTAGCTCGCCACGCACCTCACGGCGCGGTGGTCGCGGGCTGGACGTTGATGATGTTGACCTTGGGGGTCGACAGGTCCACCTTCACGGCGTCGGGCGTGGTCGCTTCGCCAGTGTTGCCGGCCTTGTCGACCGCTTCGACGCGGACGAAGAACTGGTAGGGCAGCTCGGCGGGCATCTTCCAGACGTGCTTGCCGTTGTTGGCGATCTTGTCCGCGAACGGCGTCCACGGGCCGGCGGCGTCTTTGGAATAAGAAATCGTGATCGGCGTCTTCGTCAGGTTCTTGTCGAAGGCGCGCCATTGCAGCGTTAGGTTGCCCTTCTCCGCGCCGCGGCCGACGACGACCTGGCTGAGCTGCACTTCGGGTTTCGTGGTGTCGACCTCGACCCAC
>JAYSSW010000157.1:0-2252 GCA_043720335.1 Planctomycetia bacterium | reverse complement strand
TGTCGAAGACCTGGTAGAAGAGTTCCTGGACGTCGGTGTGGGCCTTCTCGACCTCGTCGAGGAGGACGACGCAGTAGGGCTTGCGGCGGACGGGGTCGGTGAGGGCGCCGGGTTCGCCGTAGCCGACCAGTCCCTTGGCGGAGCCGGTGAGGTTGGAGATTTTGGACGATTCCTTGTACTCGGACATGTTGATGATGACCATGTTGCGGTCGCCGCCGTAGAGGATGTCGGCGAGCGTCATGGCGGTCTCGGTCTTGCCGACGCCGGAGGGGCCGACGAGCATGAAGACGCCGATGGGCCGGCGCGGGTCGGTGAGGTTGGCGCGGGCGGTGCGGATGCGCTGGGCGATGGCTTCGAGGGCGTGGGTTTGGCCGATCACGCGCTCCTGCATCTTGTCCTTGAGCGAAAGGACGGCCTGGATCTCGTTGCGGACCATCTTACCCAGCGGGATGCCGGTCCAGCCCGACACAACGCTCGCGATCGCCTGCCCCCCCACGACGGGGAGAACCAACGGATCTTCGCCTTGCAGGGCGACCAGCTGCTTTTCGAGGCTCGACAGCTCCTCGCGGCTGGCCAGCTCCACGTCGCCGGTCAAACGCTCCTTGGCGTCGGGCTTGGCGGCGAGGTGCGCGTCCAGCTTCGCCGCGAGCGCCTGGATCTGCTCGGCGAGCTTCTTCTCCTCGGCCCAGCGCTTCTCCAACAGGGCGAGCTTCTCCTGGACCTTGGCCTTCTTCGCCTGAAGGTCGGCGACGCGCTCGCGGTGGTTGGCCCCCAGTGTGCTTTCGCGCTCGAGGATTCCCAGTTCGACATCGATCCGCTCCAGATCGCGGCGGCAGTCCTGGATCGCCGGCGGCATCGACGTCTGGCTCAGCGCCACCCGGGCGCAGGCGGTGTCGAGCAGGCTGACCGACTTGTCGGGGAGCTGCCGATCGGTGATGTAGCGGTGCGACAGCTTGACCGATTCCTCAATGGCTTCGTCGAGGATGCGCACCTTGTGGTGTTTCTCCATCGTGGCGCTGATGCCACGCATCATCGCGATCGCGTTGGCGATCTCAGGCTCCTCGACCTTGACGACCTGGAAGCGGCGCTTCAGCGCGGGGTCCCCCTCGAAGTACTTCTTGTACTCCATCCACGTCGTGGCCGCGATGGTACGAAGCTCGCCGCGCGCCAGGGCCGGCTTGAGCAGGTTGGCGGCGTCGTTCTGCCCCGCCGCCCCGCCGGCGCCGATCATCGTGTGCGCCTCGTCGATGAAGAGGATGATCGGCTGAGGCGACGCCTTCACCTCCTGGATGACCGACTTCAAGCGGTTCTCGAATTCGCCCTTCACGCCCGCCCCGGCTTGGAGGAGGCCGAGGTCGAGCGTCCGCACCGAGACTTTGCGCAGGGGGGGCGGCACGTCGCCGCTGACGATCTGGAGCGCGAAGCCTTCGACGACCGCCGTCTTGCCGACGCCCGCCTCGCCGGTGAGGATCGGGTTGTTCTGCCGGCGGCGGGTGAGGATGTCGATGAGCTGGCGCACCTCGAAGTCGCGGCCGATGACCGGGTCGATCTCGCCCTTGCGGGCGCGGTCGGTGAGGTCGACCGTGTACTGGTCGAGCGAAGGGGTCTTGCTGTCGGGCCGAGGTCCGGGGGCGGCGGGGTCGCCCGGCCTGGCGGACGAGCTTTCGCCGACTTCGTACTGGTCCTCGCTGCCGCCTTTGACGAGGGCGGGCAGGTCCTTGGCGAGCTGTTCCGCAGGGATCTTCGCGAACACCGGGCAGCCGTCGAGCAGCCGCCGCGACAGGTTGGTCTCGCCCAGCAGCGCGGCGAAGAGGTGGCCGGTCCGGATCTTGGACGACTGGAAGTTGAGCGAGCTCATCACCCAGCCTTCGCGCAGCCAGTCGAGGATGTAGACCGACAGCTCCGGCGCCCGTGCGTTGCCGGTCTTGAGCTTGTCGAGCGCTCGCGTCAGCTCGCGCGTGGCGACTCCGACGTCGATGTCGTAGTGCTTGAGGAGTCGCGGCAGATCCGACTCGGTCGCCTCGATGAGCTTGAGCAGGTAGTGCTCGACCTCCACGTTGTAGTTCGTGCGCGACAGGCAAAGCCCCGCGGCGGCCTCCAAGGCTCGCTTGCACACCGGGTTCAACTTGCCCACGAGCGTTTTCAACGGAAGCGAGGCCATGCCGTTCTCCAGGTTGTCGGAACTGCAAAAGGGTCAATTGTCCCACGTCGGGGTCAGCATCCCACGGAAAGCCCAGGGCTGCTGCCCTGGG
>JAYSSW010000156.1:0-2252 GCA_043720335.1 Planctomycetia bacterium | reverse complement strand
CTGGGGACTTCAAAGTCCCCAGGGACGCCGTCCCTGGGCTTTCCGTGGGTTTCTGTTCTCGGCCAAGGGATGCTCGCCCATTGCCCTTGGCCCGGTCGCGGTTTTGCGATAGCTTGCAGGCAGAGGGCCGGTTCTCTTCGGCGGCCCTGAAATCGAGGGAAACATGGAAAGCCAATCGTCGCATTCCTTCCAGCAGATCCACGACCACGTCCCCCAGGAGGAGGAGGCCAGGCCGCTCGGCATCGAGCAGTTCGTCCAGCAGATCAAGGAGACCGCCGAGAAGCTGGCCGACGACCACGCCAGCCGGGGCGACATGAAGCTGCTCAGTGTGGCCCTGCGCGAACTTCGATATTGTTTCAAGGTCTTCTCCAACTACAAGAAGCACCGCAAGGTGACCGTGTTCGGCTCCGCCCGGCTGCCGCTCGAAGACCCCTCCTGCTTGCAGGCGATCGAGTTCGGCCGCCGCATGGCCGAGGCAGGCTACATGGTCATCACCGGCGGCGGCGGCGGCATCATGGAGGCCGGCCACGTCGGCGCCGGACGCGAGCACAGCATCGGACTCAACATCCTTCTCCCCTTCGAGCAGCAGCCCAACGCCGTCATCCGCGGCAACAACCCCCTCCTCATGCACCTGCGCTACTTCTTCACCCGCAAGCTCCTCTTCGTCAAGGAAAGCGACGCCGTCGTCCTCTTCGCCGGCGGGTTCGGCACCCTCGACGAATGCTTCGAGGTCCTCACCCTCCTGCAGACCGGCAAAAGCCACCTTATGCCGCTCATCATGATCGACGTTCCGGGCAGCGACTACTGGCACCATTTCCTCAACTTCACCAACAACGTGCTCCTCGCCCGCAAGCTGATCTCGCCGGCCGACCTCAGCCTGTTCAAGGTGACGCACTCGGTCGACGAGGCGGTCGACGAGGTGCTGAAGTTCTACCGCGTCTACCACAGCATGCGCTACGTCCGCAACGACCTGGTCATTCGCCTGCAGCACAAGCTCGGCGAAGCGACGCTGGAGAAGATCCGCGTCGATTTCGCCGACATCGTGAAGGACGGCACGTTCGAGCAGACCGCCGCGCTGCCGGAGGAGGCGGCGGAAACGGCGCTGGCCGCGATGCCCCGGCTGAAGTTCCGCTTCGACCGCCACAAGCTGGGCCGCCTGAGGCAACTTGTGGACGTCATCAACCAGGACGCTTGAAGCAAGGAGGAAGCCCCATGCCGTCGCCGCTCCCCGGAATGGACCCGTGGCTGGAACTGCCTTGCGTTTTCGACGACCTGCATTTCGCGCTGACCGTGGGGATCAGCAACGCCCTCAACGTGGTGATGCCGCCCGACTACTACTCGACCATCTCGCATCGTGTCGGCTACCGCGCGATTGCGATTCCTTCCGAATCGGACGCGAAGGCCGACACGCCCGACGTTGTCACAAAGGAGGGCAACCTTGTCCGTGCCGCTTCGACCGGGGAACAGGTTGGCGAAGAACCGATGGAATTCTCGGTCGAGTTCGGCGAGTTGCGGGAAAGGTACGTCGAGATTTGGCGTGTCCGCAAGGAGGGGCACCAGCGTGCAACCCTCCTCGCCGTGCTCAACCGCGAGGACAAGCAGCCCGGCGAAGCAGGGCGATTGCAATGCCTCGCCCATCAGCGGGAGCTTCTTGTCGGCAAATTGAGCTTCGTCGAAATCGACCTGCTGCGCTCCGGTGCCCACGCGACCGCGGTGCCGCGTGCGCTGATCGAATCGCGCAGCGGCCCGTTCGACTACCACATGGTCGTGCATTCGCTGGCGGAGCGTGAAAAGTTCCGCGTGTACGCGCGCCGGATCGGCAAGCCGCTGCCGTGCGTCAGTGTGCCGCTGCTGCCTGGCGATGGGGCGGTCGACCTGGACCTTCAATCGCTGCTTGACCGTGTCTACGACACGGGACGCTATGAGCGTTGGGTTCAGTATCGCCAGTGGGCGCCGGACCCGGCGCTGTCGCCGGAACAGGCGGCGTGGGCGGACGAACTGCTGAAAGCGAAGGGGATTTGAAGCGAGACAAAGGCGGGCTTGCCCTTTCGCGCTCGCAGCAACGCGGCATCGCGTCCGGGCTTCCTGCGTGAGTCGCGCGTCTCGCCTGGCCATGCGTGCGCGAAACGTGAACGGGAGTTTCCCACGAGTCGCTTGTGGGAATGCGCGCAAAAAAGAACCGGGCTTCCGACAAGGAAGCCCGGTCTACCAAGCGAACCTATGGATCCCGTCCATCCCATCTGCTGCTTGGC
>JAYSSW010000155.1:0-10139 GCA_043720335.1 Planctomycetia bacterium | reverse complement strand
GCGAGAAAACCCGCGCCGAACGCCGCCAGCACGGCGCACGACTGCGCGACGATTCCGAGGTCCGGCGCCGGGTTGGTGAGCAGTTGGCGATACGCGTCGAGCGCCCAGGCGTGCGGCGTGACCCGGCTGATCTGCTGCATCGTCTCCGGCATCAAGGCGCGGTCCCCCGTCAGGCAGCCGCTCAGGCCCGCCAGCACCAGCACCAGCAGCGTGCCATAGATCGCCACCTGCGTTTCGGTGCGGGCGACGGCGGCGACCAGCATCGCCAGCCCCATCGCCGCCAGCGACGTGCAGGCGACGAGCGGGATCAGCCAAAGCGGCTGCGGCCCCCAGCTCATGTCGAAGAGCAGCTTCCCCATGCCGAGCAGGAAATAGCCCTGCAACAGCGACACCAACAAGCAAGGCAGCAGCTTGCCGATCAGCACATGGGCCTTCGTCAGCGGGGCGGCGCAGAGCCGTTTCATCGTGCCTTGACGACGTTCAGCAACAAAGAGCCAGCCGACCGTCAGCACCAAAAAGAACGCGAACATGACGAGGTACGACGGCACCAGCATCTGGTAGCGGACGGCGCCCCGCTTCAGCCAGCCACGCCCGTCCTCCTGGTAGTTCGAGATGCCCGCGCCTCCTTCGGTCCGCTCCAGCTCTTTCGTGAGTGCCGCCCACGTCTTCGCGGTCAGGTTGTACTTCGGGAACAGGTTCTGCAAGGCGTTCTGAAGCCCGGTGCTGAGGGCGCGTTTCTGCTGCATCGGCACCAGCGGATTGCTGAGGAATAGCTTCACCGGCGTCGGCAACTGCTCCTCCTTCCCGAGCACCGCCAGGAACGCCGGGTCGCCGAGCTTCTCGAAGGCCCGGCCGATCATCCACGGCATCACCACACGCAGCAGGCAGCCCTGCGCCACCTGGTCGAGAATCGCTGCTGCGGTCTCCTGCGTCGGATCGCGCAGCACCTCCACATCGACCACGTCGTACTTGATGCCGTCGCGGTAGAACGGGTTCAGCCCGTCGAGCAGGTAGAGCGGCAGGTTCGTCTGCGACTCGTCGAACAGCCCGGCCAAGGCCAGCGCGACTGGGTCGCCCGGCCGCGGGAAGGCGGCGTTGCGTAGCAGCGACTCGCGCCAGCCCGCCGCGAGGAAGGAGCAGCGCTCGACGCGCTTGCTGAAGTGTTTGCCCAGCACCAGCACGGCGGGTCGTTTGCTGGTGCGGACCAGTTCTTTCGCCTGCTCACGCGACTCGATGATTTCGACCTGGATGCCGGCCGTGTCGCGCAGGTCGCGCAGCACGAGGTTGGCCCAGGTGTCGTGCGGGAACCAGTCGCGGTGGTTGGCGAGCGACAGGCCGCCGCTGGCGAACCCCTGGAGCGGCCCCGCGCCGGGCAGCGGCGTGGCGGCGAGCCAGGCGACGCCGTCGCGCAGCATGGCGGCGCGGTCGAAGTAGCGCGGCACGCCTTCGTCGAGGACCAGCACCGACACGCGCAGCCCCTCGCCCGACCTCTTGCCGAACCCTTCGCCGAGCGACAGGCCGAGCACGAGGATGAAGATGAGGGGCATGGCGAGCAGGATGACGCCGGCCCGCACGTCGCGCGCGAGCAGCCGCAGGTCTTTCTTCGCCAGCGTCCAGATCGCCATGCCTGCGGCCTTTCGTGGGGTGGTTTCAATCGTTAGTGTCGCATTGTAGTGTGATTTTCCACACAAGCCCCACCATGAGCAACGCGAATGGTGGGGGTCAAACCCGCGCAGGCTTCACCCCCAGGAATCGCTTCGCTCATCCTGGGGCTTGTTGGATCGAAACCCCATAGAACGCACTCATGTCCTTCTACCTTGCATGCTTGAGGCCCGCATGAGCGAACCCGCGTCCCACGAACCGGCCTCCGACGTGTTCCTGCGGAGGCTGCTGGTCGTCACCGCGTGCATGGTGATGCTGGTGCTGTTCGTCTACCTCCTTCAAAAGTTCCAGAACATCCTGCAGCCGTTGTTCATCGCGGCGTTCCTCGGCTTCCTCATCAAGCCGCTGCACGACGGGCTGGTGAAGCGGCGCGTGCCATCGACGCTTGCCTACGCAGCGATCCTGCTGATCGTGCTGCTGTCGCTGTTCGTGGTCGGCACGGTCGTCTACAGCAATCTGTCGCAGGTGGCGGAGCGGCTGCCGTACTACGAGGATCGCGCCGAGACAATCGTCCGCGACCTGCTGGCGAAATCCCCGTGGCCGGTCCCGGAGCTGAAGGGGCATTTCCTGCGCGAGATTTCACTGTCGCCGGAGCAAGCGTTGTCGGCCGTGCAAGCGACGCTGGGGCGATTCGGCGACTTCCTGTCCGCCGCCGCGTTCGCGTTCGTCTACTTCATCTTCATGGTGGCCGAGAAGGTCAGTTTCCCCGCCCGGCTGCGCGACGCGTTCGGCGAAGTGCAGAGCGTGCGCATCCTCGGCGTCCTCGACAGCATCAACCAGGCGATCGCCGAGTACGTCTCGGTGAAGACCAGTGTGAGCCTGATGGCGGCGGGGGCGTCCTACATCGTCCTGACGCTGTTCGGCGTCGACTTCGCAATGACCTGGGCGATCCTGATCTTCCTGCTGAACTTCATCCCCTACCTGGGGAGCCTGGTCGCGGTGTCGCTGCCCATCGCGCTCAGCTTCGTGCAGTTGGCGGAGCCGTGGCGCGGCGTCGTGGTCGCGGTGCTGCTGGTCGGCATCCAGCAGGGGATCGGCGCATTCATTGAGCCGCGCATGGCGGGCCGCAAGCTCGACGTCAGCCCGCTGCTGATCCTGTTGTCGCTGGCGTTCTGGGGCGTCGTCTGGGGCGTCACCGGCATGATCCTGGCCGTGCCGCTGCTGGTGATCGCCCGCATCGTGTTCGACAACATCCCGGAGACGAAGCCGCTCGCGAAGCTGATCTCGAACATGTGATCTTCCAAGCCCCACCATGAGCAACGCGATTGGTGGGGGTCGAACCCCCAGGAATCGCTTCGCTCATCCTGGGGCTTGGGGATGATCCAATGCAGGCTACCCGATCCACGCGGCGTCGGTCGGCTTCCAGTCGACCAGTTCGCCGGCGGGGAACCAGAGTTTGATCTCCAGCTCGGCGTTCTCCGGGCTGTCGCTGCCGTGGACGAGGTTGTTCTGCACGCTCAGGGCGTAGTCGCCGCGCAGCGTGGCGGGGGGGGCCTTCGTGCCGTCGGTGGCGCCGATCAGCGAGCGGGCGACGACGACCGCTTCGCGGCCTTCCCACACCATCGCCACCGTGGGGCCGCTCGTCAGGAAGCCCAGCAGCGACTCGTAGAACGGCTTGCCCTGGTGGACGGCGTAGTGCTGCTCGACCAGCGACCGGCTCGCTTGCACCAGCTTCAGCCCGGCCAGCCGCAGCCCCTTCTGCTCGAAACGCTGGGTGATGGCTCCGATCAGCCGCCGCTGGACGCAGTCCGGCTTCAACAAGATCAACGTGCGCTGCATGCGATGTTCCCGATGGCGAGAGTGTGGTTGAACGCGATATCAACGATGCCCATGCGGTTCATTGATAGGAACGCATGCGCGCGTTGGAAACGCGAGTTGGCTCGACGCGACGGTGGTGGCCGCTATGCTAGATGTTGCGCGGCCGAGAATGAGGCATCGACAAACAGCACGAACCCTGAGCGCAAGCGAGGGGATCGCAGTGAACCATGCCGGCGGAAAATTCCCGCTGATTCCGCGTGTCTTCAAGGCATCCCCTCGCTTGCGCTCAGGGTTCGTGGAGTCGCAGACCATCTCCTTCCTGGCCGTGTTGAGTATCATCATCCCGGAACCGCGTTGCAAGGAGAGGTCGAGGCCATGCCGGAAGTCCCCGCGAGCGAGCAACTGGAGGTTTTCGCGAACACGTTCCCCGGTCGCGACTACTTGATCGAGATCGTCTGCCCGGAGTTCACGTCGATGTGCCCCAAGACCGGCCAGCCCGACTTCGGCACGATCACGTACACCTACGTCCCCGACCAGCTCTGCGTCGAGCTGAAGTCGCTGAAGCTGTATTTGCAACGGTTCCGCAACCAGGGGATCTTCTACGAGAACGTGACGAACCGCCTGCTCGACGACTTCGTCGCCGCGTGCCAGCCGCGCAAGCTGACGGTGGTCGGCGCCTTCACGCCGCGCGGCGGCATCCGCAGCACCATCACCTGCGTGCACGAGGTGAAGCGGTAGCGGTTCGTCCTACCGCTTGTACAGCGTCTCGTTACCCTTCGGGTTCTTGTTGAGCCGGTTGAGGACATGCAGGCCTTCCAGCACGAACTCGACGACGCTCGCGGCCAGGGCGTCGCCCGCCTTCGCGCGGATCGGCTGGAGGTCGCCTCGGTCGAGGAACTTCTGCACGGCCGCCTTCAACGCTGGGATCTCGTTGGCCCGGCGGACGAGGTCGGCCGACGGGACGCGGTCGCCGGTGAGGAACGTCTTGCCCGACTCGAACCATTCGACGAGCGGCCGCAGAGGCTTCACCTCGAAGTTCGCCTCGAACAGGTTCTTGACCGCCTCGCCGAGCAGCTTGGCGAGCACCTTCTCCTCCTGCCCCTCCTCGTCGGCCAAGGTCAGCTCCATCTTGCCGCGTGTGCTGGCGGCGAGGTACGCCAGGTCGCTGACGCGCGGCACCGCCGGGGTTTCGCCGAGCGTCACGCCGCGCCGTTCGGCGTTGCTGACCATGTTCTCCAGGTTCGCGATCGACATGCGGACGCTGACGCCCGACTGCTGGTTGATCGCCTGATTCGTGCGCGCGAGCCGGGCGGTCTCCTCCAGGATCTCCTTCATGAACAGCGGCACCAGCACTTCGGTGCCGCCGTCGCGCTCGGCCCAGGCGTTGGCGTCGGTGATGGCGACGCCGTCGGCGCGGGTCAGCGGGTAGTGGGTGCGGATGACGCTGCCGATGCGGTCCTTCAGCGGCGTGACGATGCGGCCTCGGTTGGTGTAGTCCTCCGGGTTGGCGCTGAAGACGAGGGCGAGGTCGAGGTCGAGCCGGACCGGGTAGCCGCGGATCTGGATGTCACGCTCCTCCAGCACGTTGAACAGGCCGACCTGGATCTTGGCGCTCAGGTCGGGCAGCTCGTTCATGCAGAAGATGCCGCGGTTGCTGCGCGGGATCAGGCCGAAGTGCATGGTCAGCTCGCTCGACAGGTAGCGTCCCTCGGCGTGCTTGATCATGTCGATCTCGCCGATCAGGTCGGCGATGGTCACGTCGGGGGTGGCGAGCTTCTCGTGGTAGCGCTGGTCGGGCGTGAGCCAATCGACGGGCGTGTCGTCGCCGTGCTTGGCGATCAGCTCGCGGCCGTAGCGGCTGAGGGGCTTCATCGGATCGTCGTTGACTTCGCTGCCGGCGAGGACGGGGATGGCGTCGTCGAGCAGGCGCACCAGTTGCCGGAGCATGCGCGTCTTGGCCTGGCCGCGCAGGCCGAGGAAGAGCATGTCGTGCTTGGAGAGGATGGCGTTCTGGATCTGGGGGAGCACCGTTTCCTCGTAGCCGATGATGCCGTCGAAGATCGGCTCGCCGGCGCGGAGCTTGCGGAGAAGGTTGCGGCGCATCTCGTCCTTGACGCTGCAGCTCGTCCAGCCGGACGCTTTGAGTTCACCGAGGGTGCGCGGTCGATTCATGGAGGCCCATCCGGTTGAGGCGAGGAAGGTCGGCCAGGCAGAAACGCCCGCACCGGCGACGCATCATCTATAGTAGGGGAGGGGCAGAAATGTTTAGCCGCGACGCGCAGCGGAGCGCGGGAACCACGCGGAGATTTGACGGATCGGCCTCGAAGAAGTCGCGGGGGAGATCAGAACCACGAAGGAGCGCGAAGGGTCACGAAGGAAAGGCGAGAAAGTTTAGCCGCGACGCGCAGCGGAGCGCGGGAACCACGCGACGATTCCATTATTTACAAGCAAACCATCACGGTGCAGGCAGAGGCGGGGCACCCGCATCGGGCGCGGGTTCTGGCATAGACGGAACCGGCGGCTCCGCCACGCGAGGCCCGAACGTCGGGTCGCGGAAGACGAGGCGGGAATCGGCGCGGTAGGGGAAGCGTTCCGGCTGTGTCGCCGTCGGAGCGGTCCACGCCACCGGCTCCTCGGTGATGAGGCATTCGAGCTGGTTCGCCTTCGCCAGCATCTCGATTTGGACGAAGTCCCCCTTCGACTGGAGCGGCAAGCGCTGGAAGACCTCGCGGCGGAACAGACGGAACGGGCACTCCGGGTCGGTGACGCGGACGCCGAAGATCCAGCGGGCGCTCCAGCGGCGCCGCCAGCCGAGTCCGCCGAGCCAGGTGCGGCGCGGCGCCGGCGCGCCGCCGAGCACGACGTAGGCGCCGAGCTTGAACAGGAAGTCGCAGCAGCGCCGCCAGAGCGGGATCGGCAGGCGGACGCGGAACGCCGTGACGAGATCGACCTGGTCGATGGCGCCCAGCAGCACGTTCAAATCTTCGGGCCGATACTGTGCATCGCAGGGGCAGAAGACGAGCAGCGGCTGCGTCGCAGACTGGATCGCTTCGTTGAGCGCCGCTCCGATGCCTGCTTCGTCGATGGCGATGACGCGGGGCGAACCTTCGACGAGTGATTTAGGAATTGGCCCGTCGCGCAGGCAGACGATCTCGAACGGGCGGTCGAGCGTCGCAAGGTGCGCCTGCCAGGCCGCGAGCGCGGCGTCGGCTTCCGCCGGCGTCGCGGCAGGCAGCAGGATCACGCGGAGCGGCGACGCGGCCACCGGCGGGCGGGCGGGAGTCTCTTCTTCCGTCGGTTCCGTCATGCGTGGCTCATGGTGAGGGTGCGCTTCCTCCCATGTTCTATCGGGTCCGCCGGGCGGCGTCACGCGACCATGCGGCTGAACTGCAGCTCGTGCAGCCGCTGGTACAGCGGGCAGGTCCGCATCAGCTCGGCGTGCGTGCCACAGGCGGCGACGCGGCCGTCGTCCAGCACGACGATGCGGTCGGCGATCTCCAGCGTGTTCAGCCGGTGCGTGATGACGAACGTCGTGCGCCCCTGCTTGAAGCTGCGCAGGATGTTGTGCACCTGCATCTCGGTTTCCGGGTCGGCCTGGCTGGTGAACTCGTCGAGGACGAGGATGCTCGGCTGGATCAGGAACGCCCGCGCCAGGCACAGCCGCTGCTTGAGGCCGCCGTTGAGCTTGCCCCCCGCCTCGCCGACCTTGGTGTCGTAGCCGTGCGGCAGCTTGTGGGTGATGAAGTCGTGGATGCAGGCGTGCTTGGCGGCCTGCTCGATCTCCTCGCGGCTGGCGTGCGGCTTGCCGTAGGCGATGTTGTCGAGGATGGTGCCGTCGAAGATGACGGTGTCCTGCGAGACGACCGCGACTTGCTTTCTCAAGGACCGGAGGTTGGCCTTGCGCAGATCGACGCCGTCGACGAAGATGCTGCCGTGGTCGGGGTCGTAGAAGCGGGGCAGCAGGTTGATGAGGGTCGACTTGCCGCAGCCGTTGGTGCCGACGATGGCGACGGTTTCGCCGTGCTTGACGTGCAGGCTGACCCCCTTGAGGATCGGCTTCTCCGGCGAGTACGAGAAGCAGACGTTCGCGAAGACGATGTCCTTCGAGTGCGGCTGGAGGATCGGGCCGTCCTGGTTGGGCAGGATCTTCGGCTGCGAGTCCATGTAGGAGTAGATGCGGTCGGCGGCGGCGTAGCCCGCCTGGATGCGCGTGAAGACGCTCGACAGCTTGCGGACCGGGTCGGCGATGGCGGCGAGCAGGACGTAGAGCTGCAGCAGCGTTTCGGAATGCATGGGGTGCTCCATCATCTTGACGCCGAACAGGTGCGTCTGCTGCTCGATGACGAGGTAGGCCCCGGCAAGCAGCGCGGCGCAGATCGCGCCGGCGCCGAGCAGCTCGATGATCGGTCCGGAGAGGGCGTCGAGGTACACCACCAACATCGCGCGGCGGTAGTAGTCGCGCGTCGCCTTGCGGAAGCGGCGCCGCTCGCCCGACTCGCGGACAAAGGCTTTCACCATGCGGATGTTGAGGAAGACTTCCTGGAGGATCTTGTAGATCGCCGACATGCCTTCGAGCAGCTTGCGGGTCGCCCGCTTCATCATCTTGCCCATGCGCGTCAGCACGAACAGCGCGACGGGGACGAGGACGAGGAACATGAGCGTGAGCTGCCAGCTGATCCAGCAGGCGAAGAAGATGCAGCCGACGGCTTTGAGCGGCTCGGCGACGACCTTGCCGAAGACGGTGCGGACGCCGTTGGCGAGCTGCTCCATGTCGTTGGTGAAGCGCGACATCAGCTCGTGGGTGCCCGACTCGCCGAAGTTCTGCACGTCGAGATGGATGGCTTTCCGGAAGAACGAATTGCGCAGGTCGAGCTGCGACAGGTTCACCACGCTGCCGACCAGTGACTCCTGCCAGAACTCGAAGAAGCCCTTGATGGCGATGGCGATGACGACGAAGACGAGGAGCAGGGCGAGCGTTTTGAAGGCGCCGCGCGGGAGGATCCACTCCATGTACTTCTTGGCGATCTGCAAGTACCAGAGTTCCTGGCGGGCCGATTCGAGCTTGCTTTCGAGCTTGTAGAGTTCCCCGGAGAGGCGACGGTGCAGGCGGTCGCGCTCGACGATCGGTTCCTCCTTGCCGTCGATCAGCGCTTTCTCGGCCTGGAACTTGTCGATCTGCTTGACGAGCGGAGGAATCTTCTTCGTTTCGACCTCGGCGATGGATGCGTTGACCCATTCGTGCAGGTCCTGGTTGGTGCCCAGGATCTTGAGGGCGGGGAAGATGGCGGTGAAGTTGAGGCACCAGAACGCCGCCGCGAAGAGGGCGCAGAAGACGGACAGCCCCAGACGGTAGCGGTAGGGCCAGGCAAAGCGGAGGGCACGCAGGAAGTTACGCATGGTCCGTTCCGAATCCTTCGGGTGATACTTCAAGCCCCAGGATGAGTGCAGTGATTCCTGGAGGTTCAAACCCCCACCAATCGCGTTGCTCATGGTGGGGCTTGATGGTCCCCCCCGGCCTTCATGGCCCTGATTCCCTCGCTATGTACCACAACCCCGCTTTCGCAAACAAGGCGGTTTGACGGCGCGGCCCCCATCAGCCACAATGGTGGTAGGAACGCAACGAGGCCAACGTACCCGGTGAACCGCGGAACATGAATGCACCGCTGCTCTGCCAATGGCTGGGGCTGCCGAGCGCAGCCTGGCCGCCCGACCCGTACCTCCTCCTGGGGTTGAAGCCCGGCGAGGCCGACGCCGTCGCGCTCGAACATCGCGTCCACGAGCGCATGGCGAAGCTGCGCTGCTTCCAGAACTCGCATCCCGAGGAAGCGACGGAAGGGATGAACCGGCTCGCCCAGGCGTACATCACGCTGTCCGAAGCCTGCGCCGCCGTGCCGAAGCCATCGCCGGTTCTGCCTGAAAAAGTCGCCGCGCCATCGCGTCCGCCGGTGAAGCAGCGCGTCGGCGACGACACGGCGGTCCTGCACCGCACGCAGGTCGATTGGCGCAGCGCCCCGCCGCCGGTGCGAGGCCAGCGCGCGGACGACGTGACCGACGCGACGCCGCTGCCCGCCACCCTGCAAAAAACTTCGCCGCCCGACGACAGCGAACCGCTGCGTGCTTTGGCGCAACAGTCACTCGACGCGACCAGCGGTCTCGGCACGCTCGCTGCGGTCGCCGAACGCATCGACGCGACTCGGCAACTTCTCGTCGCCTGGCAGGCGCTCGGCGCCGTCCTGTCCCGCTCCGCCCGCAAGAAGCCGGCCGCCCCCGCCGACGAGAAGGCCGACTTCGCGCGCAGCCTGGCTCGGATCGACGAGCAGATGCAGCGTTTCCCCGCCATCCTCGGCCAGCCCGGCAAGCCCGGCTACCATGTCGTCGCCCTGGCCCGCCTCGCCATGACCTTCGACATGCTCCAGAACATGGACGGCGCCCAGCAAGCCGACCTGCTGCGCGACTGGCGCAGCGGCGAGACGATCCTGCTCGCGCACCGCAGCTTCCTGCGCCAGCAGTTCAAGTCGCTGCGACACGCCGGCGTGCTCGGCGCCACGATGCGCGCCGTGCGCGGCTTCCTCAACGACTATGCGCTCTACGCGGGAGTCGCTGTGCTGCTGGTCGCCGCAGCGGTCGTGCTGCTGTCGATGGCGTGGTGATTCTCATATAGCCCCCGGCTTGCCGGGGGTGCGGCGCGACCCACGATCAGGTTTCATCGAACGGGCGTG
>JAYSSW010000154.1:0-2253 GCA_043720335.1 Planctomycetia bacterium | reverse complement strand
GAGGCGCCCTGTTCCCGATCAGCCGCAAGCAGGCGCTGTTCAGCATCAAGATGCAGGAGCTGGCGCCGGAGATGAAGAAGCTGACCGAGAAGTACAAGGACGACCCGCAGGGCAAGTCGCAGGCGGTGATGGAGCTGTACCGCAAGCACAAGGTGCACCCGATGGCGGGCTGCCTGCCTCTGGTCATGCAGATGCCGATCTTTTTGGGGCTGTACTTCGCGCTGCAGGAGAGCATCCATTTCCGGCTGGCGCCGTTCCTGTGGATCAACAACCTGGCCGCGCCGGACATGCTCGTGTGGTGGGGCCAGCAGATCCCCTGGTTCACGGACATCGACAGCCAGGGGGGGATGATCTACCTCGGCCCGTTCCTGAACCTGCTGCCGATCGCGGCGATGGTGCTGATGTTCCTGCAGCAGAAGGTGATGACCCCGCCGCCGCAGGACGAGCAGCAGGAGATGCAGCAGAAGATGATGAAGTACATGACGCTGTTCTTCGGCATCCTGTTCTACAAGGTCGCTGCGGGGCTGTGCATCTACTTCATCACGAGCAGCGCGTGGGGCCTGGCCGAGCGCAAGCTGCTGCCGAAGAAGCCCGGCCCGACCGAGGCCCCGCTCGCCCCGGCGACCGCAGTGAGCAATGGAGCCGCGGTCCCGGCGTACCAGAGCAAGAAGAGCCGCAAGAAGGAGAAGGACAAGAAGAAGGAACTGGAGCTGCAGGAGCCGAGCGCCTGGGAGAAGGCCAAGACCCTGTGGTCCGACATCGTCAAGAAAGCGGAGAAGAAGTAGTCGCGGGGCAACCGCGCGGCGGGGACGCGATCCGTGCCAGCGCGCCCGGACGACGTTCCACGCCATGCGCGGCTGAGGTAGGATGGGGTTCAACCTGCCACCCCGTGCGGAGGACGCCATGAGATCGCCGCTGCTGGAGAAACGGCCCCGTCCGGTCGAGGACCCCGACAACGACGGTCAGCCGATGGCCGAGAACACGCCGAGCACACCTGCTCCAGCGTCACCTCCGGGTCGTTTCTGCGCGGGAACGCCATCCGCAGCAGTTTCTCCACCGCCGTCCCCTTCGGCGCGTTCGACAGGTAGTACTTCACCTCGGCGGTCTTCACGTTCCGCGCCACGATCAGCCAGAAGGGGCGCTTCGTCACCTGCCCGCCGCGCCCCTCCCACTCCAGGTCGTCCCTCTTCAGTCGGGCCAGCGCCACCTTCGCGCCCACCTGGCGGTTCCACGGCGGGCGACAGCAAGCGGCGCGGCGCCACAGCTCCAGCGATTGACGACCGCGCGACCGCGCATCGCTGGCCAGTTTCTCTTTGCGTCCGACGAGCGCGGATGCTATGACGGAATCGACCTCGCGAATCGCATCCATCCTCCTTGCTGGACCGAAGCCATGACGACACGCCGAGACTTCCTACGCAGGACCGGGGCCGCCTCGCTCGGGCTGGCGGCGGGCGCCGACCTGTACGCCCAGCCCGGCGAACTGCCGCGCCAGCAGCCGCTGGAGCGCGTCCGCATCGGGCACATCGGCGTCGGTGGGCAGGGGACGGCCAACCTCCGCGTCCACCTGCGCAACACCGTCGCCGTCTGCGACGTCGATTCCGCCCACCTCGGCGCCGCCCGCGACCTGGTGCAGCGCACCAACGGAGGCGCCTGCGCCGCCCACGCCGACTACCGCCGCCTGCTCGACGACCGCAACATCGACGCGGTGGTGGTCTCGACCCCCGACCACTGGCACGCTTTGGCGGCGATTCACGCCTGCCAGGCCGGCAAGCACGTCTACTGCGAGAAGCCGCTCACGTTGACCATCGCCGAGGGGCGCCGGCTCGTGCAGGCGGCGCGGCGGCATCGCGTCGTCGTCCAGACCGGCAGCCAGCAGCGCTCCGACGACCGCTTCCGCCAGGCTTGTGAATTGATTCGCAACGGCCGGCTCGGCCGCGTCCACACCGTTCTCGTCGGCCTGCCCGGCGTCAACTTCCGCGGCCCCTCCGTCGACGACGCCGCCCCGCCCGCTGAACTCGACTACAACGCCTGGCTCGGCCCCGCCCCGCTGCGCCCCTACAACGTGAAGCGCGTCCACTACAACTTCCGCTTCTTCTGGGACTATTCTGGCGGACAGCTCACCAACTTCGGCGCCCACCATCTCGACATCGTCCAGTGGGCGCTCGGCATGGACGAGAGCGGCCCCGTCGCCATCGAAGGGACGCCGCGCCACCACCGCGACCACTGGTACGAAGTGCCGGAGTCGTTCGACCT
>JAYSSW010000153.1:0-10142 GCA_043720335.1 Planctomycetia bacterium | reverse complement strand
GCCGCCACGCAGGCGGCCATCCCCGCCGAGGTGCGCCGCGCCGCTTTCGGCCCGCGCCTCACCGCCGCCGTCGCCTACCTGACCGGCTGCCACGGCATGAGCAAACGCGGCGTCGAGGTGCTGGTCGAGGGGGCTTTGGGGAGCGACGCGCGCGTGGCGCGTTTCTGCGAGAACCTGATGAAGCTGGAGCCGGGTCTGTGGACGTTCGTCACGCACGACAACGTGGAGCCGACGAACAACTTCATGGAGCGTCTGCTGCGACGGGCGGTGCTGTGGCGGAAGCGGAGCTTCGGCTGCGACAGCGAGGCGGGCTGCCGTTTCGTGGAGCGGGTGCTGACGGTGGTGCAGACGAGCCGGCTGCGTGGCCGCCGCTCGCTGGACTACCTGCAAAGCGCCGTGGCGGCCAGGCGTGCCCCGCGCTGCTCGCGCAGCGGTGAACGGATACGAACCCTCCAGCTAAATGCCATGTGGATGCACCACAGCAGCTTTCGGGTTGCCAGATCCCCGCCTGCTTGCAACAGGCGGGGATCGTTTCATTCTGTGCCGCGATTCTGTGCCCTTGGAGGCCGACTCGTCGTAAACCATTGCGCTCGGAGGGATTCGAACCCCCAACCTATGGTTCCGAAGACCATTGCTCTATCCAGTTGAGCTACGAGCGCATCGCAACTTTGATCCTACCACGGCATCGTTCAAAGACAAGCCCGGCTCGTCACGGGCGCGGCGACGACTCGCCTTCCGGCGCAGGGGCCGCCGTCGGGTTGCGCACCGCAGCGGTGTTGTTCGTCGGCGGCGCCGCTGCGGCGTCGCGGCGGAAGTACACCGCCGCGATGGTCAGCACCACCGCCACGCCCAGCACCAGGCCCAGCTTCGCGTCGTTCGGCATCTGATCGATCGGCTTTCGCGCCAAGGCACCATCCTCCTCACCTCAACTCTTGCCGACGACGTGCCGCCACGCGGCGATTCTTGAGCCGATTTCCAGCGACTCGCCGACTTCGCCTGCGCATCGCATGCAGGGTCGGCACGGTCGATTCTTCACCGAAAAATCGCCGAACTGGCATAGCCGGAAAAGTCGCGTTCGGGGTATCATGCGGGGATTGGCAAAAGGAACTTGCCGGTCGCACGTCCTGTGCGAAATGGAGGGAACCATGCACCTGTGCCTGTTTGAAGACCGCGCCGAGCTGCTCGAACCGCTCAGCCTGACCCGCCCTGTGTTCGACCTGCTGTGCGGCATCGACCGCCTGGCCGACAAGCAGCGGCGGGCGTTCGCCGGGGCCACGTCGTCCGTCGGCGTGCTGATCCGGCCCCATCTTGAAAACCTCTACCGCGTCCTGAATCCCGACCTGCCGATCAACGACCGCGAATGGCTGGCGAGTAATGACACTCTGCTCGTCAACGGCCGCTGGCTGCCCGACGCCGTCATGACACCACTGGCGGCGCCGAAGTCGCCGTGCGTCGGCATGGCGCAGGGGCAGATCGCGTACGTCGTGCTGCCTCGCCGCGAAGCGCAGGCGATCACGTTCGACGCGCTGCCCGACCTGCTCGACCATTGGCGCGACACGCTGCCGACCGTGCCGGCGCATGGCGAGATGATGAACTACCCGTGGGATCTCGTGGACCGCAACGGCGCCCAGCTCGCGGCCGACTTCAAGGCGCTGGGGCTGGCGTCGAAGCCGAGCTGCCAGGTGACTCATTTGTCATTGGTCGGCCCGCGCGAGTCGCTGTGGATCGCGCCGGGCACGAAGGTCGAGCCGATGGTGCTGGCCGACACGACCGGCGGCCCCGTCGTCATCGACCAGGGGGCGACGGTCGCGGCGTTCACCCGGCTCGAGGGGCCGTGCTACGTCGGCCCGCAGTCGCAGGTGCTGGGCGCCAAGATCCGCGCCGGCACCACGCTTGGCCCGCAGTGCCGCATTGGCGGCGAGGTCGAAGCCAGCATCGTCCACGGCTTCAGCAACAAGTACCACGAAGGCTTCCTCGGACACAGCTACGTCGGCGAATGGGTCAACCTCGGCGCCGGCACCCACAACAGCGACCTCCGCAACGACTACGGCGAAGTCACCGTCGTCAGCAACGGCCTCCCCGTCCGCACCGGCCAGAACAAGGTCGGCTGCTTCCTCGGCGACCACGTCAAGACCGGCCTGGGCACGCTGCTCAACACCGGCACCAACGTCGGCGTCTGCTGCAACCTGCTCCCCGCCGGACGCCTCGCCCCGAAGTACGTCCCGTCGTTCACGAGCTGGTGGAACGGCAGCCTGCGCGAAGCGTTCACGCTCGACCAGCTCCTGACGACCGCCGCCATCGCCATGCAGCGGCGCGGCGCGGCGCTGACGTCGGAGCACCAGACGATGTACGCCTGGCTGCTCGACGACACCCAGTCCGAGCGCCGCCGTGTCCTCCGCGAAGGCGAGCAGAGGCAGCTCCGCCGCAGCGCGTGAACGCGTTCTTCGCGGCGTTTCTGAGCCCGAAGCGCAAGCGAGGCAACCCGCGCGATGACGAGAGGTCCAGCGAGATCCCGCTGGCCGATGCGCAGCGAGGCGACGTGCAGCTGACATTTCCCTCGCATCGACGCGCGGGACCGTCTCGCTTGCGCGTCGACAACGCCGATCGCGGAAGCAACCCAAGCATCGCTGCATGCGCTGCCTCGCTTGCGCTTCGGGCTCAGGCGGTCAGAAACCACCAGAAGGAGCAGCGCCATGCCGTCGATCCGTTGGCTCGCGTTCACCGTCGTGCTGGCGCTGCTGCCGCTGCTGCCAGCCCAGGAACCCGCGAAGCTCGTCACCGTCCGCGACGGCGACTGCCCGATCATCCTGGCGGCGCCGCACGGCGGGCGACTCGCGGTGCCGAGTGTCACAGAGCGCAAAGGCGACGGCGTCAAGAAACTCGTCACCGTCCGCGACGACAACACTGACGCCCTTGCGGAACGTCTTGAAAAAAACCTCGAAAAGTCGCTGGGCAAGCGGCCCTTCGTCGTCATCGCCCGGTTCGACCGCAAGTACATCGACGCCAACCGCGCGCCGAAGGACGCCTATGAGGCCGACGCTGCCAAGCCCTATTACGACGCGTACCACGACGCCTTGCGCAAAGCGAGCCAGTCGGTGAAGGAGCAGTGGGGGCGAGGCTTGCTGATCGACCTGCACGGCCAGGGCGTCGACGCGGCGGCGATCTTCCGGGGCACCAACGACGGCAAATCGGTCACGCTGCTCCTCGATCGCTTCGGCCGGTCGGCGCTCACCGGGCCGAAAAGCGTCTTCGGCGTCCTCGCCAAACAGGGCCACCCGGTCATCCCCGCCAACGACTCCAAGGACGCCGAGGACAAACGCTTCAACGGCGGCCACACCGTCCAGACCTACGGTAGCCGCAGCGGCAACACCATCGACGCGATCCAGCTCGAACTCGGCGCCGACCTGCGCAGGACGAAAGCCCTGGACCGCACCGCCAGCGACCTCGCCGAAGCGATCAGCATCTTCGCGAAGGATCACCTGCCGCTGAAGAAGCCGTGACGGCAGCGGGCAGCGGTGTGCCCTCGGCAGCCACTGTATTTTGAGAACGGCGATGAAGCAAAAAATCCTGCCGCTCGCGTTTCTCTTTTCGCTGGCGTTCGCGCGCTGGCGCCCCGATAATCGACCGCTGCACACGATCCAGCCTGCGAAAGCCGACGGTTTCTTGCAGGCGACCTCTCTCAAGGAGCTTTTCCATCATGTCGCAGAATCGTCGCACGTTCCTCAAGACGGCCACGGCGGGGGCGGCCGCGGGCTACGCCCTGAACGCCACCGCGAAGAGCTACGCCCAGGTCCAGGGCGCCAACGCCCGCGTCAACATCGCCTTCCTCGGCGTCGGCGGACGCTGCCAGCAGCACATCGACGTCATCCTCGCCCTGCAGCGCGCCAACCGTGGCGTCGCCCCCGTCGCCGTCTGCGACGTGTGGGACGGCGACGCCGCCCTCGGCCGAGGCAACGGACGCGGCCTCTACCCGTCCGCCCGACGCTGCGGTTTGAACGTCGACGACCGCGTCCACGTCACCAAGGACTACCGCCGACTGCTCGAACTGCGCGAGGTCGACGCCGTCTGCATCGCGACCCCCGACCACTGGCACGCCAAGATGTGCATCGACGCCGCCAACGCCGGCAAGCACATCTACTGCGAGAAGCCGATGACCAAGACGATCGCCGAGGCGCATGCCGTCGTCGACGCGGCCCGGCGCACCAATGTGGTGATGACGGTCGGCGTGCAGTGGATGGCCGACCCCGCCGTCCGCGCCGCCAACGCGATGATCCGCCGGGGCGACATCGGCCACGTCGCCCAGGCCCAGACCAGCTACTACCGCAACTCGATGGTCGGCCAGTGGCGCTACTACCCGCTCACCCGCGACATGTCGCCGCGCACCGTCGACTGGGACATGTTCCTCGGCCACCGCTTCAGCGTGGAGGACGGCGTGCCGCTCGGCCCGCAGATCCCGTTCGACCGGGCGATCTTCGCGCAGTGGCGCTGCTACTGGGCGTTCGGCGGCGGCATGTTCACCGACCTGTTCGTCCACCGCACCACCCGCCTCATCTCCGCGATGGGGGTCCGCTACCCGGCCCGCGTCGTCGGCGCCGGCGGCATCTACATGGAGTACGACGGCCGCGACGTGCCCGACGTGGCCACCATCGTCGCCGACTACGACGAGGGCTGCCAGCTCATCATCACCGCGACCATGATCAACGACCACCCCATCGAGGAGTGCATCCGGGGCCACAACGCCACCGTGCGTTTCGCCAGCCGCTCGCGCATGGAGAACGGCCAGAACCGCACCGAGCATGGCTTCGAGGTGATCCCGCAGAGCGCGACCAACCGCCCCGTGGCCGGCCAGCCCGCGCCGCGCGAAGCGGTCTTCACCGGCGGCGGCATCTCCGAAGGGGACTCGACGCAGCCGCTCTGGGAGAACTTCCTCGAATGCGTCCGCGCCCGCAACCGCGAGACGTACAGCACGCCGGAGTTGGGCGCCGCCGCGTTCACGACGGTGGCGATGGGGGTGCAAAGCTACCGGACGGGCCAGGTGCTGTTCTGGGACCGCGAGCGCCGTCGCCCGACGCAGGCCGACGCGAGCTGGGCGACCCGCCTGGAGCGCCGCAGCCACGACCGGGGCCAGCCGACGCAGATCAACGGCTGGACCGGCGGCAACCGAGGCAGCACCCTCGAACCTCCCGCGTACCAGAACCTCGCCGGCCCCTGGACCAACGGCCAGGACCCCGCGCCCGCGGCGCCGCCCGCCCCGGGCGGCACGGGGAACTGATCGCGGTGACACATCATATAGCCCCCGGCTTGCCGGGGGTGACGTGCAAGGTCCGCCGGTTCGATGAATCCTGATCGACCTCGCACCTCACCCCCGGCTTGCCGGGGGCTATTTTTTTCAATGTGTGCGATCTAATCCTTCTCCTCCAGTTCCGGCACGCGGACCGCGCGCGAATGCTCGATGGCGAGCCGCGCCGCGACCGGATCGTCGTTCGGATCGTACCGGCGACACGCGATGGCTCGCGCCACCAGCATGCCGACCGCCAGCGTAGTCTGGAAAAGGATCATCGCGCAAAGCTCGATCACCATTCGCATGCAGACTGGTTCCCCGTCCCGATGATAGATCGCCGCGTACAGCATGAAGAAGGGGACCATGAGAACCTTCTTGTCAATCCTCGCCGTCTTCCTTCCCTGTCAGATTCTGAAGCAAAAACAACACATAGCCAAAAGTTAGAAAATGAGTGAAAGTCACGAGAATCCTGCTGCCCAACGCATCTGGATTAATATCTCCGAATCCGACAGTACAAAAAGTAGTAGTAGCGAAGTAATAGAATTCAACCCACAACCCAAAACGCTCGACGATCAATTCGCAACAGCCGGAGGATCTCGAAATTGCAGTCCAAAGGCCGTGAAATCCGCCAAACATGACATAGTAAGCTGTGCATGTCGCAGAAATCACGAGCATGTCGTCATGGCGAGCCTTGAGAAATCCCACAATTCAATAAGATGGCGTTTTCGCTTCGATTCGCTGACAAACAGGCGTCCCAAATCGAGGTGATAGTATTTGGCATAGCCGTGGCCCATTGTTGCCTTGCCAATGAGGATTTCAGCGGACATCAAAAAGCAATTCAATAGAAGACAAACGCCGAGAGCACTCAGAATCCAGCAGTGTGGACTATTATAGTAAATAAAAATGCGATCGCAAAAAATACCATGATCGAATTGCTTATTCGCTGGTGACGTGAAAACCAGAAACATCGATCCAAGCAATGATGTTGATTTGAAACGAAAAGCAAGCTCTCTCCACCAATACCAAAATGAACTAGTATTCAGAAATTTGTAATCCATAAGTCCAAAAAGGGACCACCGAGGCCCGTTCCGTTTGATCCATTCCAGCCTGTATTCTCTAAATTTTTCCCTCTTTTCCTCAACGCCACCATCCAAGGTCATTTGGTCCAGCCTTGCTTCCTCATCGCGAAATGCGAGCGATGCCTCTTCGCCTTTTTGATAAACCCACGGGATTGCCACTGCAATTTGCCAGGACTTCAGTGCAAAAACAACAAAAAGAACAAGCGGTATCGCGCAGCAGCGTGCTTCGTGAATCAACGAGGTCTCATCGCTGCATTTTTCGCAAACCAACAGATGCAAGCCAACAATCACTGCGTTGAGAAAGATCGCAATCATCATCAGACAATGCCATGAGAGTTGTTTCCGAGGCACGATGGCCGTTGGCATTAGCTTAGCCTTTCGCGTGTTGGTGTGAAGCTGGAGTTATGTGGCTCTTCACGCTACACTGGGGGCTGGTATTCTGCGCCAGTACAGAATGAGTGTTTTGCTAGATCACTGCTTCAGCGGTTACTATGAAAAAAACATTCCTTTGAAAAAGAAATGTCCAGGCGCAACCTCGGCACTCCATCGCTCTTTCGCCGTCACGGCTTCATCATCCGCAGCACCGCGTCGTGCTGCTTGCCGTTGCTGGCGAGGACGTCGGGGCGGTCGATGTTCACCGCGCCGCTCCAGTCGGTGAGGCGGCCGCCGGCTTCCTCCAGGATCGGGACGAGGGCGGCGAGGTCCCAGGCGTGCACGCCGTGCTCGATCATCAGCTCGCCGGAACCCTGGGCGACCATGACGAAGCCGTAGAAGTCGCCGAAGCCGCGCTGGCGTTCGGTTTTGGCGGCCAGGTCGAGGAACTGCCGCTCGACGCCAGCTTTCACGAACCACGACACGCTGGAATAGTACAGGTGCGATTTTTCGAGCGTGTCAACGTCGGAGACGCGGATGCGGCGCTGGTCGCGGTAGGCGCCGTCTCCCCGCAACGCGCGGAACGTCTGGTTCAGTGCGGGCAAGTGGACGACGCCGGCGACGAGTTGGCCGTCGTGTTCGAGGCCGACCATGGTGGCCCAGAGGGGGACGCCGCGGACGAAGCTGCGGGTGCCGTCGATGGGGTCGACGATCCAGCGGTAGCCCGAGGTGCCGGGCGTGTCGCCGAATTCTTCGCCGAGGAAGCCGTCGCCGGGGAAGCGCCCCAGCAGCGACTTGCGCAGCATGCTCTCGGCCCCGCGGTCGGCCAGCGTCACCGGGCTGTGATCCGCCTTCCATTCCACTTCGATGCCCTGGTCGAAGTACCCCAGCGCGAACTTGCCGGCCACTTGGGCGGCCTCGATCGCGGCGTCGTAGCGATTGCGCCAGTCGGCATTCATCATCGTCACCTTCGACTTCAAGAAATGATGAACCACAGAGGACACAGAGCGAAAGGCAGGGAAAAAAGACAGTGAGGTAGGAGGGGAGCCAAGGAGAGTGTCGCCAAGCCCCACCATGAGCAACGCGATTGGTGGGGGTCGAACCTTGCGACAATTCACCCCCAGGAATCGCTTCGCTCATCCTGGGGCTTGGCGACAATCTCCCCGTCTTTCTTTGCCTTTTCCTCTGCGTCTCTGCGGTTAGCTCTTCTTCATCTCAGCAGGAATCAGGCGGTGCGGCACCGTGTTCGGCGTGACGGACGGCGGCGTTTCGTACGGCAGGCACTTGAGGAACTCGACGAGGTCGTTGAGTTCCTCCTTCGAGAGCTGGCTGGTTTTGCCGTGCTTGTCGGCGGGGTTGTACTTCGTGAAGACTTCATGCAGCGTGTTGGCTTTGCCGTGGTGCAGGAACGGGGCGGTGCGGTAGATGCCGACCAGGGTCGGCGTGTCGTAGGCGGGTTCCATCTTCTCGGTCTTGTCGTCCTTGCCGGTGCCGACGTCGTGCAGCTTGTACGGCTTCTGCAAACTGCTGTCGGTGTAGTAGGGGCCGGTGTGGCAGGTCGCGCAGCCGACTTCCTTCCTGTGGAAGATCGCCTTGCCCCGCAGCGCCGCTTCGGGGAGCTTGCCGGGCGTTTCGACGTGGGGCGACAGCGGGAAGTCGAACGAGTTCGAGTAGATCGCCAGGTTGTCGAGCTGCTTCGACAGGCCGGAGGTCTTCATCTCCAGGGCGGGCTTCTCGGTCACGGGCTTCATGACGAGCTTGTGGCGGTTCGTCAGGCCGGCGCCCTGCATGAGCGGGCCGCGCAGGGTGTACTCGAAGTCCTGCACCTCGTCGCGGTCGGCCGACCAGTGCAGCGGATGCGTGTGGGCCATGCCGAACAGGGCGGTCGTCTTGCGCTTCCCCTCCGGCTGCTGCCAGGTCCGCGCGTCGTGGTGCCCGTCGGGATGGCATGACGAGCACGCCACCCAGCGCCGGCTCGTCATCGGCGGCTGCGACGAGTTGAACAGGATCTTGCCCTCGACCCACTCCGGCGTCTTGGGCGGGTCGCACACCTTGATCGACGTGACCAGGCCCATCGTCGAGGCGCTGTAGACGCCGACGGAGAAGTCGAGCGTGTTGTAGATGAAGACCGTTTTGCTGTCGGTACTGACACGGACGGCGCGAGGGTTCTTGCCGACACGGACGGCGTTGCCGTAGCGTTCGATCTCCTTGTAGTCGTCGTCGACGAGGTCGCAGACGTTCATGTCGTTGGTGCCGGCGTAGACGATGTAGAAGCGCTTGCCGTCGGGCGAGATGGCGGATTCCCAGGCGTTGGTCGTGACGTAGACGCCGTTGAAGGTGTCCATGCCGATGGAGACGCGGCGGCGGCCCTCGCCGGGCTTGAGGTCGCAGACCGACATCTGCGGGAAGATCGAGCCGTCGCCGTGGTTGACATGGACGATGGAGCGGATGTGGGCCAGGTACGCCTTGGGGCGAGTCGGGTGGAGCTGGACGTGGCGGGCGAGGTTGTCGGTGCTGTGGCCTTTCCAGGAATCAACGATCTTGCCGCTGGCGAGGTCGATGGCGTTGAGGACGCCGGTGTAGAACTCGGAGACGTAGACGCGCTGGCCGTCGGGGCTGAGGGCGATGCCGCGCGGGAACGAGCCGGCGGGAATCTCGCGCAGCACCTTGCCGGCGTCGAGGTCGATCTCGCTGACGACGCCGGGATACTCGTGCGAGACGAACGCGCGCTTGCCGGCGGGATCGACGACGACGCCGTAAGGCTCGGCAGCCGTGGGGATCTTGCGGACGATCTCGCCCTTGGCGGTGTCGATAACGACGACCGCGCGGTCGAGGTAGCAGGTGACGATGGCGAGCGGGGTGCCGCCGATCCACGCGACCGATTCGGGCCGCTTGCCGACGGCGATCTCGCGTTCAACTTTGAGGGATTTCAGATCGACGACGGTGACGGTGCCGTTGTCGACGTTGGCGGCGAGCAGCCGCTTGCCGTCGGGGGAAACGTCGAGCAGGCTGTTGCTCGTCCCGGCTTTCACCGAACTCGCCGTCGCCAACAACACCGCCGCCAGCACAAGGCATCGTCGCATGGTACGTCGTCCCCCAATGGTCGCCAAGCACGGCTTCGCCGCGCGGATCCACCAGAGGGATTCTAGCGAGGGAAGCGGAGCGTAGCGAGGCGAAAGGGAGGGGAGTGGCGGGCGCGATGGATGCCGCGACGAACCTTAAACTAACCCTGAGCGCGAGCGAGGGGATCGCTGGTTGACTCGCGGAACGAGAATTATCCGCCAGCACGGCTCGCTGTTATCCCCTCGCTCGCGCTCAGAGCCTGTGAATTTATCGCGGTTTCCGCCTGGTGGCGGGCACGCGGGCTCCGACGGCGGCGCCGCCGCGGCTTTTTCCGGTCCTCGATGCTG
>JAYSSW010000152.1:0-10152 GCA_043720335.1 Planctomycetia bacterium | reverse complement strand
GAGTTGACGCAGGCCCTTGATCAAGTCGTCGACATCGTCGAAGCAGTCCGAAATCAGGAAGACCAGCCCCTTGCGGCCGACTTGCTCCACGAACCGTTCGAGCAGCGGGGCGATCCGCGTTTTGTCCGCGGCCCCCGCTTCTTCGAGCGTCTTGCAAACGGCGTTGATGTGCCCCATCGACCCGCTGGCCGGCAACTCGGCGCGCCAGCGGTCGTCGAATATCCGCAGCGTCACCGAGTCCCGCTGCTTGATGATCGTGTAGGCCAGCGACGCCGCGAGGAGCTTGGCGTACTCGAATTTGTTCTGCGCACCCTCGCCGTAGCGCATGCTGTTGCTGGAATCGACGAGCAAGTGCCCGATGAAATTGGTCTCCTGCTCGTACTGCTTGATCGTATAGCGTTCGGAACGGCCGTAGCCCTTCCAGTCGATGTGGCGGATGTCGTCGCCGGGGACGTACTCGCGGTGCTGGACGAACTCGACGGAGAAGCCGCGGTAGGGGCTTTTGTGGTCGCCGACGCGCAGCCCCTCGACGAGCGTCCGGGCTTTCACGCCAAGCACCTGGGCACGGGCAACGACGACGGGGTCAAGGTAGTTCGGCATAGTGGCAGGGGTCAGGGGTCAGGGGTCAGGGGTCAGGGGTCAGGGGTCAGGGAACGGCGCAGGCCGTTGATCAATCTTCCGACTTCGGCGGACTGGGCCAGCAACTCGGAGGTTTTTGGCTCGGCTACGTAGCCCAGTTGCTGCGCGATCAACAACTGGGTTTCCATCTCGTTCAGGGAGCCGTTCGCGATCGACAGAAAATGGAGGAAGTCCTTCGTGGTGTGTCGGCCCCGTCCTTCCGCGATGTTGGAGGGAATCGAGACGGCGGCGCGACGCAACTGGCTGCACAGCCCGAACAACTCCTCGCGCGGGAACCGAACCGTTTCCTGGTAGACACTTACCACCAGCTTCATCGCCTTCTGCCAAGCGATGAGATCGCGGTAGCTTCGAATCTTATTTGGCTCTTTCGATTCGGTCATCGACGAGTCTCCCGCACATAGGATGCGGATTCAAACAACGCAGCGTCAGGAGTCAGTCCTGAGCAAGTGTATTCCCTGGCCCCTGACCGCTGATCCCTGGCCCCTGCTTGCTGACCCCTGCTCAAGCCGCTTGATTTTTGGGAATCGCCTTCAGCAGCCGGCCGATGATGTCCTCGACGGTGATCCCTTCGCTCTGGGCGGTGAAGTTCGGAATCAGCCGGTGACGCAGGATCGGCTCGGTGACGGCGGCCACGTCGTCGGTCGAGACGTGGTGCTTGCCCTGCAAAATCGCGTGCGCCTTCGCGGCCATGATGAGGTTCATGCTGGCGCGCGGGCCGGCGCCCCAGGTCAGCCACTTGTTCACGAAGTCGGCCGCCTCCGGCGTGCCCGGCCGCGACATGCGCGTCAGCCGCTTGGCGTAGTTGAACACGTGGTCGGCCACGGGCACGCGCCGCACGATCTGCTGCAGCTTGAGGATCTCCTCGGCGTGCAGCACCTTCGTCACGTTGATCTGCGTGTCGGACGTCCCCTGCCGCATGATGCGGTCCTCCTCCTCGGAGGTCGGGTACTCGACCTTGATCATGAAGAGGAAGCGGTCGAGCTGGGCTTCGGGGAGCGGGTAGGTCCCTTCCTGCTCGATCGGGTTCTGCGTGGCGAGGACGAAGAAGGGGTCCGCCATCGGGTAGTCGGTGCCGCCGATCGACGCCTTGCGCTCCTGCATCGATTCGAGCAGGGCGGCCTGGGTCTTCGGCGGGGTGCGGTTGATCTCGTCGGCGAGGACGATGTTGGCGAACAGCGGGCCGGGCAGGAACTTGAACATGCGCTGCCGGGTGACCGGGTCGTCCTGGATGACCTCGGTCCCGGTGATGTCGGTCGGCATCAGGTCGGGGGTGAACTGGATGCGCTTGAAGCTCATGTCGAGCGCTTGCGAAAGCGTGCTGACCATGAGGGTCTTGGCGAGGCCCGGCACGCCGACGAGCAGGGCGTGCCCTCGGCAGAAGATGGCCATCAGGAGCTGGTCCAGCACCTTCTCCTGGCCGATGATGATCTTGCCGACCTCGCTGCGCATCTGACGGTGCGCCTCGCGCAGCGATTCCAGCATCTTGGCGTCGGAAGAGTCGATCGAAACACTCATGGCGGGAAATCCTGAGGGGCAACCGGAGGGTCTGTCGGCGGGAGAGGCGGGCGCGTGGGAGGGATGGGCACTATATTAACGCTGCTTCGACGCAATACAAGGAGCATTTTGCCCATTTTCGCAGGAGCAGCGATTCCAAGGCGGTCCCCACGTCAACGATGACGGACGACCGCGCGCAAGGGAGGCTTACCGAACCGCCACCTCCACCTGAGTCACGAAGACCTCGCCCGTCAGTCGCCGCTCGACCTCTTCTGCGGGAGCGCACTCGAAGAACAGCTCCAGTGCTTCGCGGAGATTGTCGCGGGCCTCTTCGACGGAATTCCCCTGGCTCGCGATGTCGAGTTCCGGGCAGAGCGACACGAATTTCACTCCTTCGGCCTGGATGATGGCGGTCAGTCGTCGCTTCATTGGTTGGCTCCTCAATTCATCCTGATGCGACTGCATTGGCCCTGCGAAGGAACCGCCACTTTCGGCCTACACGGTCGCTGGATCGACAACCACAACGCCCGGTGCGAGTCCTGCCAGTCGAGTGAAGTGCCCGTGATTGAACGTCAAGACGCGGGGCACCGAGTACACATGGCAAACGGCGACGAGGCGGGCGTCGTGAACCTGCTTGCCGATGATTCCCAAGCCTTCGACCAGTATTTTCCACGCGAGATAGATGTCCGGCGTCTCGACCAGAAGAGGGAATGAAGCCTCGAACCGTGACGCTTTTGCCTGTGCATCCACCGCTGACAATCCCAGGCCGTTCACCGCAATTGGCCGAGTGGCCATGTTTCGGAATTCGACAAGGTTTTGCGGCGTGACGTGGAGCAGGTCGCCACGCCGATGAAGTTCCACCACCGCTTGAGTGGCGGTCGCGTGAAGCGGATCCGCCGTGTTCGCCAGGCGAGCCAGGACGCTGGTATCGAGCAGATGGGCCGTCATTCGTACAACCCTTCGCTGCTGACAGCTTCATTCGAGAGAGCCACGCCGCAATCGGACGCCGCCGCGAACAACCGCCGCTCCCACTCGTCGCGCGGCTGCATCAAGGGCGAGAGGAACTGCTTGCGCAGTGCGTCCAGGGCCAGACTCTCGGCGTCGATGCCACGTTTCCGAGCCTGCTCATTTAAAGCTGATTCAAGTTCAGGGCCAAGCGTGATGACCATTGCTGCGCCTCCGAAACGGTCGCCATTCAAGTTCAAGTCGTCGTAGTTACGTCTACTTCTGCACGATTCGACGGAACTCTTCCTCACGGCCGCAAGGATCGAGCACGCTTTGCACTTCGCTGACGAAGGCGCACTTCGCGTCCTCGATCTTCTTTCGTTGAGGCAAATTCGGCGAGGTTGACCGGAAATTGAGCTGCTCAACCAGGCGGTAGGCTTGGACGAGGCTGTCAAGAACCTTGTGACGGTAGCCCTGGTACGCACGAGGCCGGTCGCTGTTTGCAACTTCGGTTTTGTCGTTCGGGAAGAACCAGCGGCCTCGGTCGATCAAGCCGGACAACTGCGTCAAGGCCGCGTGCCGACGCTCGAAAAACGACGGGCTTTGGCACTTGGCCGGGTCGAGGTCGCAGAGATGCACCGCAACCGACAACGTGCCGCACGCCTCGTCCGCCCACTTGCGCAGCTCCGAGAAGTACTGGTTGCGCGCCGCCGTCGCGCTGACCTGGTTGGCCCGCGACTGCGCCCGCAGCGCCCAGAGCGAGAACACCACGCCGGTGATCGAGGCGAGGAGCGACGCGATGGGGACGATTGTTTCAACCATCAGAAAATCGCTCCATCATCGGAAGTTACCGCTTGTGTCGCTTGTGGATTTCAATTCACACGGCAATCAGCGGGTCAACCGAAACCGCGTGTTGCCGAGCGGCAGCAGTTGAAAATGGGGCGGCTGACCTTTCGGCCATTTCAGCGTGTGATATTTCTGTAGCCAATTGCGAATCACCTTGTCGCGTGAGTCTCGAAACTCAGGACATTTTCTCCAGAAGCCAGGGGTGATCTTGAATCGGTGCTTCTCGCCGTCGATTTCAACTTCAATTTCATTCCACGAGGGATTGAAATGTTGATCTCGATTCTGCTTGCCGACGTACACGCCGAATGCCCCATTGCTACCATGCCAGGCGCTTGCTTCCATCGATGCCTCGCTTTCGATTCAAAGGCAGGTCGATTGGGCTGACATTTCTACTCGCGATTCTTTGCTTGAGCAGACTTCTTCTGGCAACATGGACGTCACCTCACGCGAACAACTCATTCACTGGTTCGCCGCGGTCGAGGATCTCGATGGGGCGGCCTTCGGGGTGGGTGAGCCAGCGGTGGGGGTCGACGCCGACACTGTCGAAGATCGTGTAGGCCACGTCGGCGGGGGCGACGGGGCGGCGCGTCACGTGGGCGCCGCTGCGGTCGGTGGTGCCCAGGACCAGGCCGCCGCGCACGCCGGCGCCGGCGAACAAGAGCGACGCCGCCGGGCCCCAGTGGTCGCGGCCCATGTCGCGGTTGACGCGCGGCGTGCGGCCGAACTCGCCCATCGCCACCACCAGCGTGTTCGACAGCAAGCCGCGCTGGTGCAGGTCCTCGATCAGCGCCGAGAAGCCGAGGTCGAACTCCGGCAGCTTGCGGTTGAGGCCGTTCCAGATCTGCGCGTGGTGGTCCCAGCCGCCGTAGTTGATGGTCACGAAACGCACGTCGCGCTCGACGAGCCTTCGCGCCAGCAGGCAGCTTTGGCCGAACGTGGTGCGGCCGTAGCGGTCGCGCAGGCCGGCGTTCTCCTCGTCCATCACGAAGGCGTTGCGGGCGCTCGACGAGGTGAGCAGGTCGGCGGCACGGCGCTGGAACTCGCCGTACGTCTGGATCTGGTCGTTCCCCTGGATCTGCTCGGCCAGCGTGTCGACCGCCTGCAGCAGCGACTGGCGCCGTTCGACGCTGCGCGTGTTGACGGCTGCTGCGGGGGCGAGGTCGGGGACGCGGAAGCCGGCCTGGCTGGGGTCGCCGGTCCTGAACGACTCGTAGCGTCCGCCGAGGAAGGAGCTCTTGCCCAGCTCCCAGGTGAAGGAGGGATTGCGCGGGATGGAGACGTAGGGAGGCAGGACGCCGCGGAAGCCGAGCTGGTGCGAGACGACGGCGCCGACGGCGGGGAAGTCGCCGAACGGCGAGCCGAAGCGGCCGGACATGACCCAGTTGGTGGCGGTCTCGTGGTGGTCGTTGTTGTGGGCGCCGGAGCGGACGAGGGCGACCTTGTCCATGACGCGGGCCATGCGGGGCAGCAGTTCGCCGATCTGCGTGCCGGGCACGTTGGTGCTGATGGGGCGGTAGATGCCGCGGATCTCCTCCGGGGCGTCGGGCTTCGGGTCGAAGCTGTCATGGTGCGAAAGCCCGCCGCCGAGGTAGACGAGGATGACGGAGCGGGCGCGGGCCTCGCGTCGGCTGGGCGCGGCCGGCCCCCCCGCGCGAGCTTCGCTCTGCAGGAGCGAGGCGAGGGAAAGCCCGGTCGCGCCGAGGGCGCCGACGCGGAGGAAGTCGCGCCGTGAGGCGCCGTCGCAGCGTCGATCGCGGGAGCCGAAGAAGAAGTCGAGCATGGCGTCGCCCTTGCAAGGTCGAGTGGAGTTGTTGTTGTGTTTTTACTAACCCTGAGCGCAAGCGAGGGGATGCCTCGTCCGCGTGCGATCCTGCGATCCCCTCGCTTGCGCTCAGGGTTAGTTCGGCCTATCGCGGGCCGCTGCTGATGATCGTCGGCGTATCACTTTCGATGCTACTGCAATTCGCTTTCAATCTCGCAAGCACCTCCTCGAAGCCCACCATCGGCTGGCCTTGCATTTCCTGCACGAGCCGCGTCACTTCCTTCGGCCCGGGGAAGTTGATGGCGGCGCACCACTTTTCCAGCGCTTCGTCCCGCTCCGCCTCCAGTTCCGCGTTCTCCTTCCGCAGCCGCTCGTTCTCGGCTCGCAGTTCTTGTTCGAACGTCATGGCTTGGTCCTCCGTTCAAGAAGCAATGGTTGTCCGATTTCAATGGTTGAACAGGAACTCCGTCGAGTTCAGCAGCGCCCACAGCACGTCGGCGTACGCCTCCTCCCTCGTCGCCGCGTCGCCGGCGACGAGCGGCAGCAGGCGCTGCATCTCCGACGCGCGCGGCTGGCGGCCGAACGACGCCAGGAACAGGTCGTCGAGGATCTCGGCGTCGGTCTTCTTCGCGTTCAACAGCGCCGCCAGCCGGCCGTCGCGGCTGCGCAGCTTGGCGACCAGCGGGTCGCCGCCGAGCAAATGCAGCGTGTGCGTCAGGGCCACGTCGTTGTTGCGCTCGCAGGCGCAGGCGGTGATGCGCTCCGACTTCGAGAACACGAGCAGGAACGGCGACTTCGCGGCCGGGTCGGGGATCTGCACGGCGCGGAGGCCGGCGGGGTAGCCGTCGAAGGCGTCCCAGACGCCGGTGACGCTGCCGATCGCGTCGGCCAGCACTTCCGCCGACAATCGGCGGGCGTAGTAGTGCGAGTAGAACCGCTTCTCGCGCTCGTTGCTCGGCTTCGTCCTCGCGCTCAGTTGATATGCGGTGGAGTTGAGCATCACGCGCATCAGGTGCTTGCGGTCGTACTTCTTCTCGACGAACTCCTTGACCAGCGCCTTCCACAGCTCCGGGTTGCTCGGCGGGTTGCTGGCTCGCAGGTCGTCGATCGGCTCGACCAGGCCGGTGTTGAAGAAGTGCGCCCACAGGCGGTTGACCATCGCGCCGGCGAACGCCTCGTTCTTCGGGCTGACGATCCAGTCGGCCAGCGCGACGCGCGGATCGTCGCCGGGCGCGATCTTCGTCACGACGCGGTCGAGCGGCTGCGGGGCCAGGAACTTGCTCGTGCGCGGCTGCGTCACGCCGACCGGGTTCTTGTTCTGGTTCGCGTCGGCGGCCGACACCAGCAGCTTCGTCGGCCCCGTCTTCGGGTCGCGGCGGTCGAGCTTGATGCGCGACAGGAAGCCGGCGAAGTGGAAGTAGTCGTCCTGCGTGTACTTCTCCAGCGGGTGGTTGTGGCACTGGGCGCAGCCGATGCGGGTGCCGAGGAAAGTCTGGGCGACGTTGGCGACGACGGTCGACTGGTGCGACTCGCGGTGCTCGCCGACGTTGACGACGTAGTAGCCGACGGCCGGCTGGTCGTGGGTGCTGCCGGTCACGGTGAGCAGTTCACGGGCCATCTCGTCCCAGGGGCGGTTGCGCGTGACCTGCTCGCGGATCCAGCCGTGGAAGGCGCGCACGCCCTTGCTGCCGCGCACGTCGTGGTCGCTTTCCTTGCGGTTCTGCAGCAGGTCGGCCAGTTGCAGCGTCCAGAAGTCGACGAACTCCGGCCGCGCGAGGACGTGGTCGACGAGCTTCGCGCGCTTGTCGGCCGACTTGTCGGCGAGGAACGCGCGGATCTCGGCCGGGGTCGGCAGCAGCCCCATCGCGTCGAGATGCACGCGGCGGATGTACTCCTCGTCGGTGCAGAGCGCCGACGGCTCGATGCGCAGGTCGTGCAGCTTCTTGAAGACGTGCTGGTCGATGAAGTTCGTCTGCTTGGCGTACCACTCGGCCTTCACCGCGTGGTCGAACGGCGCGGTCAACATCGCGATGGCGACCTGCCCCATGAACGTGGCCCGCACGGCGGTCTCGCCCGAGCGCAGCATCTTCACGACACCGGCGGGGGACACCTCCGCGACGCTGCCGTCGCTGGTGTCGAACTGCGACAGCCAGGTCACTTCCTTCACGCGGCCGTCGCTGAACTCGGCCCGCACAACGAGAGATTGCGACTGCCCCGGCTTCAGCACGCGGTCGCCCGGCAGCAGCTCCAGCCGCTTCACCGTCGGCTCGTCCTTGCCGATCCCCGGCGTGCCCGACTTGATCCAGTCGAGCAGCACCTGATACTCGCGGCCTCCCGCTTTCATCAGCACGCCGCCGGCGTGCGGGGCCTGCCCGGTCGGCTTCTGCAAGAGCAGGCTGGCGGTCGGCTCGGCGGTGTTGATGCGGCGCGCGTCGAACTCGCGCGTCAGCCAAAGGTGGTCCCATTCGGGGGCGTAGCCACGCAGCGACAGGCGGAAGCCGTTCTGCCCGGCGCCCTTGCCGTGGCAGGCGCCCATGTTGCAGCCGAGCCGGGTGAGGATCGGCTGCACGTCGTTGACGAACGACGGCGTGAAGGGCCGCTTCGCCTCGCGGATGACGACGGGCACCTGCACCGACTGTCCGCCGAAGGAGACGGTCAGCTGCGTGCTGCCGTCGCCTGCGGGAGCGCATTCGTTGCCGCTGATCGCGACGATATTGGGCTGCGCGGCGACGACGGTCGCCTCGGCGGAAACGTCGCGCACTACTCCGTCGGCGCCGACGGCGGCGACGAGCAGCCGATGGCGTGCTTCGCTGCCGACCAGTTCGAGCGACGCAGGCTGAACCTGCAACCGCACGACGGTCTGGGCCGACGCGGGTTCGGCGAACGCAGCGAGCAAACCGGCAGCGAACAGCGCATTAGCCCAGCGGAGCATGCGGAGTCTCCAAGAAAAGCAAAAAGAGGCGGGAGCCATCGTGGCGTGTCAGGCGGGAGGCGAACTTTCCTATTCTTCATTCTATCACATGGCGAAGCAAGGCCCGGCGGGGATTTTTGATGGGAGATTGCAGATCTCAGATTGGCAGTCATTGGGCGTGTTTTCCAGGCGGTCCAAGACAGGCGGTGTCGCAATTCCGCTTCGATTGGCGATTTTCCGCCGGGTTGCCGATACAACGGGATGCAATCGGCTCGCGCGTCCATCGTTGTCGTTGAGGACTCTCCATCATGGCCAAACTGCAAGGCAAAGTCGCCCTCGTCACCGGGGGGAACAAAGGCATCGGCAAAGGGATCGCCCGCGCATTGGCTACGGAAGGGGCGAGCCTCGTGATCGCGGCGCGCGGCAAGGACGAGCTGCAGCGCACCGCCGACGAGCTGCGGGTCGCGGGCACCGAGGTGCTGGCGGTCGCCGCCGATCTGACCGTGGAAGCCGAGGTCGCGCGGCTCTTCGCCGAGACGATGGCGAAGTGGGGCCGGCTCGACGTGCTTGTCAACAACGCCGGCGCCTTCGACAGCGGACGGCTCGAAGACCTGACCCTCGAAGCGTGGGACAAGGTGATGGCGATCAACCTGCGGGCGCCGTTCCTCTGCACGCGCGAGGCGTTCCGCATCATGAAGCCGCAGGGGGGCGGACGCATCATCAACATCGGCTCGATCTCCGCCCAGCGCGTCCGGCTCGAGTCGGCGCCCTACAGCACCAGCAAGCACGGCCTGTGGGGACTCACCCAAGTTACCGCCCTCGAAGGCCGCGAGTACAACATCGCGTGCGGCTGCCTGCACCCGGGCAACACGCAGGTCGAACGCCGCGCCGCCAGCGGCAAGTTCGAGGACGACGAGCCGATGATGACGGTTGATGAACTCGCGCAGACCGCCGTGCTGATGGCGACGCTGCCTCCTCACGTCAACCTGCTGGAAGCGATCGTGCTGCCACTGCGCCAGATGTATCTGGGGCGGGGGTGACGGGAGTTGGGGAGACGGGGAGAAATGACGCACTGCTCAAGCCCGCTGCTGATAGGCGGCGGGGTCGATGCGTAGTTCGACCCCGCCGCCTATCGGCAGCGGGCTTGAAATCGTCGATGAATGTGAGTCCGTGTCTCAGTTCAGTCCGGCACGACCAGCGCCCGGGACGCCTGCACCCAGCCGACGTCGCCCGCCGGCAGCTCGATGCGCAGCCACGCGCCGCGGCGGTGCAGCAGCCTCGCCTCGGCGCCGGCGGGCAGCCTCGGCGTTTCGGGATGCGGCGCGTAGTTCAGGCCGTTCCCCTGAGTCATCGGCGTGTCGGCCTCGGCGATCACGACGCGCGGATGGTCGCGCTCGCGCTGCTCGCGGACCATCGCCAGCGCGCAGCTGACGCTTGCGACGGCCGTCAGTACCAGAGCCAGCAGCGTGAGCCAGCCCCAGCGCGAGGTTCGCGACACGCGCCAGACCGCCGCCGACGCGCAGGCGAAAACGAACAACAACGCGGCGACGACGAA
>JAYSSW010000151.1:0-4876 GCA_043720335.1 Planctomycetia bacterium | reverse complement strand
CCATGCCGAAGCACACCTTCTTGAAGGTGTAGGCCATGCCGCCGCCGATGATGATCTCGTTGGCCTGGTCGATGAGGTTCTCGATGAGCTTGATCTTGTCCGACACCTTGGCCCCGCCGATGATCGCGAGCAGGGGACGCTTCGGGTGGTCGAGCACCTGCGCGAAGGCGTCCAGTTCCTTCTTCATGAGGAAGCCCGACGCGCGCTGGGCGAGCTGGGCGCCGACGACGCTGCTGTGGGCGCGGTGGGCGGTGCCGAAGGCGTCGTTGACGAACACGTCGCCGAGCTTCGACAGCGACGCGCGGAACGCCTCGACGGCGGCGGGGTCGGCCTTCTTCTTCGTCGCGCCGGTCTTGTCGTCCTTGACCTTGCCTTCCTCCTCGATGTAGTAGCGGACATTTTCCAGCAGAATCACTTCGCCCGGCTTGATCGCGCTGCAGGCCGTTTCGACCTCCGGTCCCTGGCAGTCGGGCAGGAACTTCACGGGCCTGCCCAGCAGCTCGGCCGTCTTGTCCGCGATCGCCTTCAAACTGAACTCCGGCTTCTTCTCGCCATCGGGCCGGCCCAGGTGGCTCATCAGCACGACCGACGCCCCCTGGTCGAGCGCGTACTGGATCGTCGGCAGCGCCGCCGCGATCCGCTGCGGGTTCGTGATCGCCCCGGTCGACTTGTCCTGCGGCACGTTGAAGTCGACGCGCATCAGCACGCGCTTGCCCTTCAGGTCCAGCTTGTCAATCGACAGCTTCGGCATGGCGTTTCCTCGTGGCATTCCGTGTTTTCGATGCGCTCAGTTTAGGATTTTCTGCGATGTTGCGAGGATGAAAAACGCGAGAGGTGCGCATCCATCGCATATCAAGCCCGCTGCCGCTAGGCGGCGGGGTGAACCCTCGCGTTGGTCCGACCCCGCCGCCTAGCGGCAGCGGGCTTGATGAATGACGATCACATCAACCCTTCGATCAAGTCCCCCAGCGCCACAGGCCCGGCTCGAACGGACTGCCCAGGTCGCTGTTGCGCGGCAGCACCCGGACTGCGAAGCCGTGGTGGCCGCTGGAGTCGCACGGGATGCGCCCCTTGTACGTCCACGCGGTCCCCTGGCGTTCGCCGCTCTGCGTCATGGCGAGGGTCGTCGGGCGCGGGATCTCGCCGTGGTTGTCGACGATGCCGTGGAAGAGCTGCACCTCGACATCGGCGGGGGACAACGCTCCGAGGTTGACCTTGGCGACCACGTCGAGGCTGGCGCCGACTTCGAGCGTGTTGGCGTTCTTGGAATCGACCTGCTCGACGCGGACGCCGCCCCAGTCGCGCTGGAGCCGCTTGCGCCATTCGGCGAGCTGGATGGCCCGCTTCAGGTGGTCCTGCGTGAGCAGCGCGAACCGCTCCGCCGAGGGATGGTAGCAGCGGCGGGCGTACTCCTCGACCATGCGGTTGGTGTTGAAGACCGAGCAGACGCTGGCCATGGCGCGTTTCATCGCCTGGATCCAGCCGCGCGGCAGTCCGTCGACGCTGCGGTTGTAGTAGAGGGGGACGATCTCCTGTTCGAGCAGGTCGTAGATGGCCCGGCTCTCGACCTCGTCCTGGTAGGTCTGGTCCTGGTACTCCTCGCCGGCGCCGATCGCCCAGCCGTTGCGGACCTCGGTGTCGTAGGCCTCGCACCACCAGCCGTCGAGGACGGAGAGGTTGAGGCCGCCGTTGACGCAGACCTTCATGCCGCTGGTGCCCGACGCTTCGAGCGGGCGGCGCGGGTTGTTCAGCCAGATGTCGACGCCCTGCACGAGGAAGCGGGCGACGTTGATGTCGTAGTCCTCGATGAAGACCATGCGGTGGCGGAACTCGGGGCGCCGGCACAAGTGGTTGATCTCGGCGATGAGCTCCTTGCCCGGATGGTCGCGCGGGTGCGCTTTCCCCGCGAAGATGATCTGGACGGGGCGGTCCTTGCTGTTGATGATCGCGGCGAGGCGTTCGAGGTTGCGGAAGATCAGGTTGCCCCGCTTGTAGGTCGCGAAGCGGCGGGCGAAGCCGATGGTCAGGGCTTCGGGGTCGAGCACCTCGTCGGCCCGCGCGATCTCGGCCGGGGGCGCGCCGCGGCGTTCGAGCTGCTTGCGCAGCCGTTTGCGGGCGAACACGACGAGCCGTTCGCGGCGGCGTTCATGCGTGCGCCACAGCTCGGCGTTCGGGATGCTCTCGGCCTTCTTCCAGACCGTGTGGTCGGCGGGGCGCTGCTCCCACTGCACGCCGAGGTAGCGGTCGTAGAGCTGGGCGAACTCGAACGACATCCAGGTGCGCGTGTGCACGCCGTTGGTGATCGAGGTGATCGGGATCTCGGCGTTGGGCAGCTCCGGCCAGATCGCCTTCCACATCTGCCGCGACACCTCGCCGTGCAGCTTCGACACGCCGTTGCTGATGTTCGCCAGCCGGATCGCGAGGACGGTCATGCAGAACGGCTCGTTGAAGTCGAGCGGGTTCTGGCGTCCCAGGCCGAGGAAGTCGTTCCAGTCGATCTTGAGAGACGGAGCGTAGTCGCCGAAGTACGACTGCATCAGCTGCGGCGGGAACACGTCGTTGCCCGCCGGGACGGGGGTGTGCGTCGTGAAGCAGGTGCCGGCCATGACGGCTTCGCGGGCGGTGGCGAAGTCGAGCTTCTCCTCCTCGATCATGACGCGGACGCGCTCGAGCACGCAGAACGCGGAGTGCCCCTCGTTCATGTGGCAGACCGTCGGGGTGCGGCCGATGGCGCTGAGGGCGCGGATGCCGCCGATGCCGAGGACGATTTCCTGGCGGATGCGCATGTCGTGGTCGCCGCCGTAGAGGCGTGCGGTGATCTGGCGGTCGTCGGCGCTGTTCTGCGGGATGTTCGTGTCGAGCAGGTAGAGCGGCACGCGGCCGATGTCGATGCGCCAGATGCGCATGAAGACCTGCCTGCCCGGCATCTGCACGCCGACGAGCAGCGGCGTGCCGTCGGGCTTCAGCTCCGGGATGAGCGGCAGGTTGAAGAACTCGTTCTCGGGGTAGCGCTCCTGCTGCCAGCCGTCGGCGTTGAGGTACTGGCGGAAGTAGCCTTCGCGGTACATCAGGCCGACCGCGACGAGGGGCAGGCCGAGGTCCGACGCGGATTTGAGATGGTCGCCCGCCAGCAACCCCAGGCCGCCGGAGTAAATGGGGATGCTTTCGTGGATGCCGAACTCGGCGGAGAAGTAGGCGAGGCGGTGCTGCTTCATCACCGCCTGCGGGTCGGCGGTGTTCTTCGCGAACGTGTCGTGGAACCAGGTGGAGGCGCCGAGGTACTGGTCGAGGTTCTCGACGACGCGGTCGAGATGGGCGAGGAAGCCGTCGTCCTGGGTCAGCTTCTCCAGCAGGTCCTGGCCGAGGATGGCGAGGAGCTTGACGGGGCTGTGCTCGGCCTCCTCGAACTTGGTCTGGTCGATGCGGCGGAACAGGGCGATGGCGTCGTGGTTCCAGCACCACCAGAGGTTGTAGGCGAGGCGTTGCAGCCCCTGGAGCCGGGCAGGCAGGTGGGGCAGGACGGTGTAGGTTCGCCAGGGACGCGACGGCATGAATCACCCACCCTCAAGAAAGAAGCCCCACCGCGGCCGGGGGGCGGATGCTGGCGTTGGATCGTCAACGTGCCCGGAGAGAGGGGCCCGGCCTGCTCCTGTGCGGAGCCAAGGCCCGTTGGTAGCATATTTTGCAGACAAGGATCGGCAATCGGCACGCAGCCGCGCGGAGGCCCGCAATGACAAGGCGTCGTCACTGGCTCATCGGAACGGCCGCCGTTGTGTTGGTCGTTGGCGCTGTTGTCGCATGGATCGTGACGCGGCCGCAGCCGGACCTGTCCGACGAAGCCCGCAAGGCGGTTTTCGACCGCGTCGGCAAAGTTACAAGCATCGCCGATTTGACGGCGATCCTCGGAGTGCCGCCGGGCGACTACTCGAAAGGAAATCGCAACGCCCTCGCGGAGCAGCTTCATGCCATCCATGTTCCCACCGAAGAAGCGGCTCAATTGGCCATGACGCTTTTCGTGCCCAGCGAACGCAGCTCGATCTCTTATCAACGGGCGATTTCCGCTCGAAAAGACTCCCATCAGGTCGTGGCCTGGTGGGGCCGAAAAACATCGCTGGCGGTGGTCCGCGACGAGACTGGCGAAGTGCGAGCCGTCGTTGTTCTGCCGTGGATTCGTTCGGTGCCGAACGGCTTCCTGGAAAAGTGCGAGGATTGGATCTACACGCGCGTCTACGGCAACGGCTGAACCACAGGAGGTGGACGATGAAATGGCGTCAGCGTCTTCTCACGGGAATGAGTGTCGCGTTGCTTCTCGGTGTCGCAGTGGGCGTCCGAATCGCGACCAGGCCGAAGCTGGAAATCACTTCCGGCACCTTCCACGTGTTGTGGCACCGCTTCGGCCAGGCCGCCTCGGACCCGGAACTGGCTGCGATGGTGGGCCAGCCGCCCGGCGACTATTCGACTGGCAAGAGATTCACCAACGCGGCCGGAGGGATGGCTTCGGGAACCGATCAACGAGCCAACGAGATTGCTTCCGTCATCTCGAAAGCAGGAATGTCCAAAGAGGCGGTCCAGCAAGCCATCCAGTCGATTTGCGTCGAGGATCGCCGACTCGACGTCTGGTTCACCAGCAACCAAGCCCTGGTCGTGATTCGCGACAAGTCGGACGCAATCAAGTCGATTGTGCTTCATCCCTGCTCTCGGCTCCCTCCCTGTACGTTCCGGGAGAAATGCGAAGACTGGCTTCACACGAAGATCTACGGCGACGACTGACATGTTCGCAAAAGGGCGTGGACGCCGCCCCTGACCGGCACTAGCCCTGAGAGCCTGTGAAAAATTGCTTTTCCCCGGAAAACAGTCGCCTCGGCAGCTGTCCACC
>JAYSSW010000150.1:0-2258 GCA_043720335.1 Planctomycetia bacterium | reverse complement strand
GGGGTCAAGGCGTGTGTTGACCCCGCCGCCTCAGACGGCAGCGGGCTTGAGCGCTTGCATTTCATGTCATCGCTGTCCCGTATCCCACAAACTGGGCTATCTTTCCACGCCGCGTCGCGGGTAGATTCCGGCTGCGACGGCGACAGGCGCCCTCGCGCTTCCTTCCCGGCAGCATCCTGCGCAGAATGGATTCTGGCATGCTCGCACGAATCCCCCTTTTCCGAATCCTCACCCTCGCGGCGCTGGCCGTTTCGCTGGCCGGCTGCTCCGACATGGGGCTGCTGCGCGCCATGAAGCGGGCGCCCCGGCAGGACGCGCCGCAGCCCGCTCCGACCCTGCACATCCCCGACCCGCCGCGCACCGACATCGCCAAGGCCGACTCGCTGGTCCAGCAGACCGCGAGCGCCACCCCTGCGCCCAAACACAAACAAGCGGCGCTGAACGCCGAGAATCCGCTGCGAATCCTACACCAGAAAGCGGCCGAGCGCTACGCGACGATGGACACCTACGCCATGCGGCTGAAGCGGCGCGAAGTCATCAACGGCAAGCAGCAGCCCGAGGAGATCATGCTGGCGAAGTTCCGCAAGGAGCCGTTCAGCGTCTACCTCAAGTGGATCGGCGGTGAAGGAAAAGGACGCGAAGTCATCTACGTGAAGGGGTGCTTCAACAACGAGATCCACACCAAGCTCGCCCTGGGGGACGTGCCGTTCATGCCGGCGGGGACGCGCTTCCCGGTGGCGGCCGACAGCATCCTGGTGCGGGGCAAGACCCGCTACCCGATCACCGAGGCGGGCGTCGGCGGGCTGATCGACCGCTTCGGCAGCCTGGTCGACGCCCTGGAGCGCGGCGACGCCCGGCAGGGGACCGCGAAACATCTCGGCCAGGTGAAGCGGCCGGAGTTCGAGCAGCCGGTCGAGGTGGTGCACCACACCCTGCCGCCGAAATGCGACCCGCTGATGCCCAACGGCGGCCAGCGCTGGTGGCACTTCGACGCGGTCAGCGGCCTGCCGGTGCTGCTGATCGCGCACGAAGGCGACCGCGAAGTCGAGTACTACTGCCACGACCGCTTCGTCTTCCAGGCCCACTTCGACGATGACGATTTCACGCCCGACGTGGTGTGGAAACGGTAGCGGGGATTGCCGATTTCAGATCGGTGATTTCAGATTGCAGGGAAGGCCGTTCCCTCACGGAGCCTCGCGGCGAAACGCCGCGCGCGAATCGCCCTTGGTCCGCACGCCCGCTTCCGCATAATAATGATCGCGAGCTTTCCCACGGCCCCCTCTCCGCATCACAGGTGCCCCCTTGCGAATCCGCGACTTCTACGAGCGCCCGACGCCGACGATCTCGTTCGAGTTCTTCCCGCCCAAGAACGCCGAGGCCGAGGAGGCGCTGTTCCGCGACACCGTGCCGGGCCTGAAGCCGCTCAACCCGTCGTTCATCTCCGTCACCTACGGCGCCGGCGGAGGCACCCGCGACACCACCACCCGCATCGTCCAGCGCATCCGCAACGACTTCCAGATCGAGGCGATGCCGCACCTCACCTGCGTCGGCTCCAACCAGGCGATGCTCGCCAGCTTCCTCGACGAAGTCGTCGGCCTGGGGATCGAGAACGTCCTCGCCCTGCGCGGCGACCCGCCCAAGGGCCAAACCACGTTCGAGGCGGTCGAAGGGGGCTTCTCCAACGCGACCGAGCTGATCGAGTTCATCCGCGGCAAGTCGGACATCGGCGTCGGAGCGGCCTGCTACCCGGAGGGGCACATCGAGTGCGACCGCAAACGCCTCGACTGGGACCGCACCGCCGCCAAGGTGGAGGCCGGCGCCGACTTCCTCATCACGCAGCTCTTCTACGACCCCAGCGAGTTCCTCGACATGTGGGACTACCTGCGCAACACGAAGAACGTGAAGGCGCCGATCGTGCCGGGCATCCTGCCGTTTTTGAGCACGGCGCAGATCCTGCGCTTCACGAACCTGTGCGGCTCGAAGCTGAGGCAGCCGCTCAAGAGCCGGCTGGAGAAGCATCAGGACGACGACGAAGCGGTGCGGCTGATCGGCGTCGAGGAATGCACGCGCATCTGCCAGGAGCTGCTGCAGGCCGGGGTGCCGGGCATCCACTTCTACTGCCTGAACCGCGTGCAGAGCAGCAAGGAAATCGTCCGCAACCTCGGCTTGGCGTGAGGGCAGGGATCAGGGATCAGCAGTCAGGGATCAGTGGCGCCAAGCCCCACCATGAGCAACGCGATTGGTGGGGTTGTGGGGCA
>JAYSSW010000149.1:0-2259 GCA_043720335.1 Planctomycetia bacterium | reverse complement strand
GTAGCCCGGCTCCAGCTCGGTGTGGTCGAACGGCGGCGTGAACAGAAGGATGATCTGCTCGTCGCGCCGGACCAGCCGGCGGTCGACCGCGTCCATCCCCTGCCTCGCCCGCCTAGGATCACCCCCGGCGAGGACGGCCCACGACTGAGGCAGCGAGTCGATCTGGCACACGTCGTTGAGGCGGGAGCCGAGCGGCCTGCCGTCGTCGAAGTAGGCGCGGCGGTACCAGCCGCCGTCCCAGGCGTTCGCTTCGAGGGCAGCTGCGAGCCGGTCGGCCTCCTTGCGGAAGCCGTCGGCGCGGTCGTCGTCGCCACGATGCTTGCACAGGTCGGCGAAGCGGCGCAGGATGACGAGCAGGAACCAGCCGGTCCAGACGCTTTCGCCCTTCCCTTCGATGCCGACGCGGTTCATGCCGTCGTTCCAGTCGCCGGTCCCCATGAGGGGCAGGCCGTGGACGCCGAAGCGCATCGCGTGCTGCAGGGCGCGCAGGCAGTGGTCGTACAGCGTGCCGGTTTCCGCCGCCACATCGGGCAGGCGGTAGTCCTCGTCCTGGCCGGGGCGCAGCAGCGGGGCGGTGAGGTAGGGCGCCGTCTCGTCGAGCACGCCGAAGTCGCCGACGGCGGTCACGTACTGATGGACGGCGAAAGGGAGCCAGAGGTAGTCGTCGGAGAAGCGGGTGTGGACGCCGGCGCCTCCGGGCGGATGCCACCAGTGCTGCACGTCGCCTTCGACAAACTGCCTGCTGGCGGCGCGGAGCAGTTGGTTGCGCGTGTCCTGGGGCCGGGTGGCGACGAGGGCCATCGCGTCCTGGAGCTGGTCGCGGTAGCCGTAGGCGCCCCCCGACTGGTAGAGGGCGGAGCGGCCCCACATGCGGCAGCTCAGGACTTGATACAGAAGCCAGCGGTTCATCAACATGTTGAGCGCCGCGTCGGGCGTCTCAATCGTCACCGCCGACAGCGTCTGGTCCCAGAAGCGGCGCGACGCGGCCAGCCCGGCCGACGCGCCGATGAGGTCGCGGTAGAGACGTGTGAGCCGGCGCGCCTCCTCGACGTTGGCCCCCATGCCGAGGACGATGACGATGTCAGCGCTGTGCTCGGGCTGGATCGTGAGCGGGGCGAACAGGCCGGCGCACGGGTCGAGGCCCGCGCCGACCTTGCCCGACAGCCGGCCGCGCTGCAGCGCGAGCGGCTTCTGCACGCCGCCGAGCCGGCCGAGGAACTCGCGGCGGTCGCCCGTCACGGTGCGCGGACGCAGGCTGATGTCGGCGAACGCCACCTGCGCGGGCTCGTCCGGGTTGAAGGCGTTGGTCGCCAGCAGCGCGCCGGTGTCGCCGTCCTCGCGCGTGACGATGTGCGCCGCCGTGCGGTCGCGCGTGGCGCCGAGCGTCCATTCGGCGAAGAAGGCGACCGACAGCTGCAGCGGCTTGCGGCCCCGGTTCTGGAGCCGCAGATGGTAGACTTTCACCGACTCCTGGGGAGGGACGAAAACGGCGAGGGTGTGGGCGAGGTCGCCGCGCTGGTGCTCGAAGAAGGAGTAGCCCTGGCCGTGGCGGACGACGTACTCGGCGTCGCCGCCGAGCGGGCGCGGGGTGGCTGACCAGAACTCGCCGGTCTCCTCGTCGCGGACGTAGACGACTTCCGTGAGAGGATCGCTGACGGGGTCGTTGTGCCAGGGGGTCAGGCGGTTGGCCTGGCTGTTGCCCGCCCAGGTGAAGCCCGCGCCGCTCTCGGAGATGGTGAACCCGAAGTCGGGGTTGGCAACGACATTGATCCACGGCGCCGGGGGCAGGCGGTTCGCCGACACGCGCATGCGGTACTCGGCGCCGTCGGGGGTGAAGCTGCCGACGCCGTTGTCGAACAGCCCCGCCGGGTCAGCCTTCACTTCGACGGCTTCCGTCGACGTGGCTTTCACCGGCTTCTTCGCGGTCGGGCGCAGCGCGGCGGGGAGCGATTTCTCGATGGCTTCGAGCTGCCCGGCGAGCGGCCCCCGGTTGCCGTGCAGGATCAGCAGCGCCGCCGCCAGCAGCAGCGTGCGGTCCTCGGCGGCGAGGTGGCTCGACTTGCGCAGGAAGACGCCCCCCGGCTTGTCGATCAGGTCGCGGCTGTCGCTGCTGCGCACCAGCCCCAGCAGCTGCTCCTGGATCTCCTCGAAGTAGCCCTCGGCGTTCTCGTTCAGCAGCACCAGGTCGGCGACCAGGCCGCGGCGCCGCCAGAAGGTGTGCGCCGCGATCACCTGGCGCACCACCGGCAGGTCGTCGAG
>JAYSSW010000148.1:0-2260 GCA_043720335.1 Planctomycetia bacterium | reverse complement strand
GCAAACGAACGGCGACGTTGAACGGAAAAACTACGACGTCGTTGTCTTGAGCCATTCCTGCGATCTGGCCCACGACAAATTGGACTTCGTTCAGGTCTGCTCGTATTGGGAACTTGAAGCGATGGTCCTTCAAGTGGAGTATTTTCGTGGCAAGCGAGGTCGCGAGGAACTTCGTCGCGGGAATCTGCCAGGCTACCATCTATTGAACCGTTGCATGCTCGTGGAAAAACCAACGGACCATTTGGGGGTCGATTTCCGATCACAGTTCTCCGTCAACCGGGAGGATTTGAAGATGCTGGCGACGGCCCAGCAAACGCGCTTGCGGCTGCTCCCACCGTACCGCGAGCATCTCGCCCAGGCATTGGCGCGATTCTACATGCGTGTCGGTCTTCCGGTCGATATTCCCGCGTTTTGAACCTGGATCAGGAACTGCATCCTTTCGTTCTCTCGACTCGTCCGGTGAGCGCCCATGATCTCCCTCGACTCCGCCTCCGACGCCGACGAAAGCGAGCCTTCCATCCCGCGGCCCGGCCGCATGCTGGGCAAGTACCGGCTCGGCGCACAGCTCGGCGCCGGCGGCATGGGTGTCGTCCTCGAAGCCGTCGACACCTACCTGCAGCGCGCCGTCGCGATCAAGCTGCTGCACCCCTCCGTCGCCTCCGACCGCGAGGCCATGCAGCGCTTCCTCGACGAGGCGCGGGCCGTCGCGCGGCTGAGCCATCCCCATGTCGTCCCCGTCTTCGAGATCGACCGCGACGCCGGCACGCTCTACATCGTCATGGAACTGCTGCGCGGCGGCACGCTGCAGGCGCGGCTGGAGCAGGCGGGGCCGCTCCCCTGGGCCGAGGCGACGCGCCACGCGGCGTCGGTGGCGCGGGCGCTCGAAGCCGCCCACGCCGCCGGCATGGTGCACCGCGACGTGAAGCCGAGCAACATCCTGCTGGACGAGAACGGCTCGCCCAAGCTGGGGGACTTCGGGCTGGTGAAGCGGGCCGACCCGGCGGCGCCGGGGTTGACGAGCCTGGGGGTAGCGCTGGGGACGCCGCACTTCATGAGCCCGGAGCAGTGCCGGGGCGAACGGGTTGACGCGCGCAGCGACGTCTACTCGCTGGGGGCGACCTACTACGCCCTGATGACGGGGCAGCCGCCGTTCCCCGGGGCCGGCTTGCTGCAGATCCAGTTCAGCCACTGCTCCAGCCCCGCGCCCGACCCGCGCCGCGTGCAGCCGCTGGCGCCGGAGGCGTGCGCCACGATCGTGCGGCGGGCGATGGCGAAGGAGCCGTGCGACCGCTACGCCGGCGCGGCGGAGCTGGCGCAGGCGCTGGAAGCGCTGCAGCGCGCGGAGTCCGCGCCGGCCCCCTCGTCCGCGTCGGCCACCGAAAGAGTCGCCGTCGTCCCGGCCCGGCCGCCGACGAAGCCGCGCGCGGGTTTGCGTCGGTGGGCCGTCGTCGCGGCTGCCCTGGTACTGCTCCTGCTCGTGGCCGGCGCGTGGCGGTTCTGGCCCGAACCCGCTCGCCCGGAAAACGACATTGCGCCGGAAGCGAAGGTTGCACCAAAAAAGAACGCCATCCCGGCCGCGCAGGCGAAGCCGCCTGCGGGGGATCCGGCGGCGCGCTGGAACGGGCCGCTGCGCGACCGGATCGTCCCCGAAGGGCTTGTCCTCGAAGCCGGGGGACGGGTGCGCAGCCTCGCCTTCTCGTCGAACGGGCGCTGGCTTGGCGTCGCCCGTTTCCTCGACAAGAAAACGGTCGCCGGCTTCGCGGTCCTCGACTGCGCCGACGGCGCGGAGAAGTTCGCCGCCTGGCCCGACGAGATCTCGCGCAGCGTCGCCTTCGCCCCCGGCAGCGACCTGCTCGCCGCCTGCGGGCGAGGCCGGTCGCGCGGCGTCGTCCACCTGCGCCGCGTCGAGGCCGGCATCGACCTGCCCGACCTGCCCGGTCCCCCCGCCAGCTTCCGCAGCCTCGCGTTCTCCCCCGACGGCAAACGCCTCGTCGTCGGGCTGGACCCGCACACCGGCGCCGAGGGGGACAAGACTTACCTGACCCTGTGGGACGTGGCGACCCGCGCGGAGATCGGCCGCGTCAACGGCGTGTTCCAGGCCAAGGTGAACGCCGTCGCCTTCTCCGACGACTGCAAGCGCGTCTTCGCCGGGGCCGAGGACGGCTTCCTGCGCGTCTTCGACGCCGACACCCGCGTGCAGCTTTTGGCCCGCCGCGTCGGCCCGTCGATCTTCTGCCTCGCGCCGGTCCCCGGTTCCAAG
>JAYSSW010000147.1:0-4881 GCA_043720335.1 Planctomycetia bacterium | reverse complement strand
GGATGACACGACTTCCACAAACGACCCGCCGTTCTCGAACAGGTCGTCGCCCACGGCGCACGTCCAGAGGATGCGCGTGAGCAGCACGCAGTCGGGCTTGCCGTCGCCGAGCGGCAGCGACACCTGCACCTTTTGGCCCAGCAAGCGGCGCGTGCCGATCAGGCGGATGCCGGTCGGCGACAGGTCGCGGCTCAGCAGCACGTGCGCCTTGCCGTCGTCGCCGACGATCTTCACCGGCTGGATGAAGCTGATGCGCGAGGCGCCTCGGCGTTCGTCTTGCTTGGCTTGGGCGCGGTGCTGCTTGATGAGTTGGCGAATGATCTTCTGGATCGCATGCTGCTGCGATTGTTCCTGCTCGAGACGCGGGCTGACGGAACCCTTCGGATAATAACGGCCATGTCGATAAGTGAGCGAACCCTTGGCGAGTTGCAGGGCTTCCTTCCAGTTCGCTTCCGGCATGCCATGCAGTTGTAGCTCCGCCTTCACTTCACGCGCGACCAGCGAGCCTTGCCGCTGCGCACGACGAACCAAAGCGTCGGCCACCTGTTGCATTGTCGCAGCCATGTCGAAATCCAAGATCGAGCGTTGACACGAGAAGGAAAAAGTCCTGGCCCCGTGCGATCACGAAGGCTCAGGACTTGTTCTATGGAAGCTTTATCACGGACGGCTCGCGACCTGCGTCTCGGCACGCTGCAGGGCTTGCAGCACGGCGCCCGCCTCGGTGTCGGCGACCGCCTCGACGGGGTACGGCGCCGACATCGGGCCGGTCGGCAGCCAGAAGCCAGCGCGGGTTCGGCCGTCGGGGAGCTTGTCCAACTGGAACCGCAGGGCGCCCATGCGGTTGAGCCGGGCGTGGACCTCGTTCCAGTCAACCTTCGCCGTCGCGGCCTGCAGCGGAGCAGGCGTGCCGGGACGAATGCCGAGCGCTTCAGGCGCCGGCAGCGCGAGGGGCTGCAGCTTCGGCGCGGGGGGCGTTTCAGCCGACGCCATGCGAGCGGCGCTGGGCGGCGGCGCCCACTGCGGCGGCGGCACGTTGCCGGCCGCGAGGTACGCCGGCGACGGCATCTGCTGACGCTGCGGCTGCCTCTGCTTCGGGTAATTCTGTCCCTGCGGTTGGGCGTACTGCATCTGCGGCTGAGCGTACTGCATCTGCGGTTGAGCGTACATCGGCATCGGCGCGAACATGCCCGGCAAACTGCCGGGAGGACATCCTTGCGGGCCTCAGCCCGCTGCGGCGCGGGCCGGCGACGCCATCAGAATCAACACCATCAGACCGCCCCATCGCGCGTCCTTGCGCATATGGCCTGCTCCTGCTGTCGCGCCCGTTTTTCGCAAGCGCTGTTTCCGCTGCCCGAAATCCATTCCGAGCGAGGCGGACAATACGCAGAAGTGCATTCCAGGGAAAGGCCATTTACCCAGGCCCGCGCAGTCTGCCAAATGTTACAACGAACGCGGTAAAAATTACATGAAATCGGCCCGTTTCACTCGGAAATCACACCTGCGTGGCGTTGTATCTTTTTCCAAGCGTCCGCGACCTCTTGCATCGCGGCGGCGTCTTCGAGAAAAATCGGATGATGAAGCACCAATGTTTCGCGATGCGCCCGCTCCGATTCCGCCAGCGACGACCCGGCCCGAAACCTTCGCGGCGACCGGCCGACGTGGGCGGCGGGGAATCCTTCGTCGAGTGCGATCCCCTCCGCCCGCATCGCGGCGACCAGCTTGGAGCGCGGCAAGCCGAACGCTTCCGCATCGAACTGGAAGCCGAGCTTGTAGTACGCCGGCTCCACGTCGTCGATGCGCGGGCGAAACGGCGACACCCCCGGCAGGCCGCCGAGCAGCGGCCGCAATCGTTCGACGTGGTCGCGCCGCTGCCGATTGCGTTCCTCCAGCTTGCGGCACTGCGGCAGCAGCACGGCCGCCTGCATCTCGGACAGGGGGCAGACGGGATTGCCCGCACGCAGCAAATGCGTGCGCGCACGCACGGCCATCTCGGAGCGGTTCGTGAAGATCGCCCCGCCCCGCCCCGCCGTAAGCAGCTTCGACCCGCCGAAACTCCAGACGCCGACATCGCCCCAGGCGCCGGCGCGTCGTCCCTGGATCATCGCGCCAGGAACCTGGGCTGCGTCTTCGACGACGTGAAGGTTGTGTTCGGTCGCCCACGCCATCAACGCGCGCATCGGCACGACGGCGCCGTGCAGGTGCGATGCCAGCACCGCACGGCACTTCGGCCCCGCTGCTTCCGCAAGTGCTTCGAGCGACAGGTTCCCGTCGCGCGGATCGACATCGACCAGCACCGGCGTCGCGCCAAGAGCATGGATCGTGAAGAAGTGGGCCGGATACTCGTAGCTCGCCAGCAGCACCTCGTCGCCTGGTCCGACCTGGCATGCCCGCAGCGCCAGTTCGACCGCGTAAGTGCCGCTGCCACACAGCAGCAGATGTTCGACGGAGAGATATTCGCGCAGGAAGGCTTCGAGATGCCGCGAATGTTCCGCTTGATAGCGGCCCCACGATCCATCGCGATGCGCCCGCGTCAGCACGTCGAGGATCTCGGCGTCGAGCGGCGGCCAGGTCGGCGGCCCCTGCGGGCGCGTCATGGGGCCGCCCAGGATCGCGGGAAGATCGTCCATGTCGGTTCATCGTTGTCGTTGGAATTCATTTGCGGGCTGGTGGTGCCATTGTGGTATCATCGGGAATCGTTGTCCAACCCCTCGGAGGGAATCGCCATGAATCGCTTGATGTTTCTGATCGCAGCACTCGCGCTGCTTACTGTCCCGGCGTCGCGCACGCAGGCCGCGTGCTGCTACTTCTCCGCGAAGAACAGCGACATCCTTCAGCCTGCGCAGAAGGTGTTCCTGACGTGGGATCCGGTCGAGAAGATGGAGACGTTCACGGTGCAGCCGAAGTTCGAGGGGAACGCGCTCGACTTCGGGATGGTGATCCCGACGCCGACGCAGCCGAAGCTGCACGAGATGCCGCGCGACACGTTCAAGCACCTGGCGATCTACAGCATCCTCAAGCGGCGCACGTTCCCGCATTCGCCGCTGCTCGCCGCGATCGCTCCGCCGCCGCCGAGGATGCTGGCGAAGGACAAGGCGACTGAAGAGAAAAAATCAGAAGCGAAGAAGGACGATTCGCCTCGCCCCAAAGTCATCGTCCTCGAAGCAGGCGTGGTCGGCTCGCTTGACTACAAGATCATCTCGGCCGAGCGTGCGGACGACTTGTCCCAGTGGCTGAAGGACAACAAGTACCAGTACGGCGGCGACGAGGCGACGCTGAACCACTACGTCCAGAAGAAGTGGATCTTCACGGTCATGAAGATCGACACGATGCAGATGAAGCGCAACAAGGACGGCACGTTCGCCGGCGAAGTCACGCCGACACGGTTCCAGTTCAGCAGCGACAAGCTGGTGTATCCGCTGAAGATCACGCAGATTTCGGTGAAGGACAAGACCGAGGCGCTGTTCTATGTGCAGGCGCCGACGAAGATCGACCTGGAAGGGGACTTCAGCTACCAGTACCAGTGGGTGCCGATGCTCGACGCGGCGGCGGGCTGCACGCCGGGCGGGCTGCCAGGCCGGGCGGCGACGTGGCTGAAGGCGGTCCAGCCGGGGATGCCGGCGCTGCTGAAGCGGGCGCAGGAACTTGACTTCCGCTTCATGGCCGGCCAGCGCCCGCAGCCCAACCGCCAGGGCCGCATCCCGACGACGATGGAGTGGGCCCGCAAGCTGACGGCCTACGACATCGCGATCCTGACCGGCGAGGCGCCCTACGGCGAGACGGTGCCCAACGTCGATGAAGGCTTCAACCTGGCCGACATCCGCGACCCCAAGAAGCAGGCCGCCATCGTCAAGGTCATCCAGGCGCGACTCGACAAGTCGCGCATGACAAGGCCCAACGGCTACCTCGTCCGCCACGCCCCGGCCGACGACCTGCGCCAGCTCCAGCAGTTGACAGGCCATCTCCGCGAGGGCCTGACCATCACCAAGTTCCGCAAGACCTTCACGCGCGGCGAAATGAACGACGACCTCGTCTTGGTCCCCGCCCGCTACAACGGTGCCGACGACGACTCCGAGTACGAGGAGATCTTCCCCGTCTCCCCGCCATGACAATGGGCGACACGTTGTTCGAGCCGTTCCTCGCGCGGCGCGGCGTGGCGATCCTCGATGGCGGCCTCGCCACCGAGCTGGAGCGGCGCGGGGCCGACCTGCGCGATCCGCTCTGGTCGGCCAAGCTGCTGCTCGAAGATCCCGACCTCGTCCGCGCCGTGCATCTCGACTACCTGCGAGCCGGCGCGGACATCATCACCACCGCGAGCTATCAAGCGACGATCCCGGGCTTGCAGCAGCGCGGCCTGTCGCTCGACCAAGCATCCGATGTACTGCGGCGCAGCGTCGATCTCGCGAAGCAGGCCCGCGATCAGCTCGATGAGGCTGGACGGCCGCGACCCTTGATCGCCGCGTCGGTCGGCTGCTACGGCGCGTTCCTTCACGACGGTTCTGAGTACCGTGGCGACTATGGGCTGACCGCCCCGCAACTGCGCGACTGGCATCGGCCGCGCGTCGAGATCCTCGCCGACGCGGGCGCCGACCTGCTGGCGTTCGAGACGATCCCGTGCCTGCTCGAAGCCCGCGCGCTTGTGCGACTGCTGGCAGAATTCCCGCGTGTGAGCGCCTGGGTGAGCTTTAGCGCGCGCGATGGAGCGCACATTTGTCAGGGCGAGCGTCTGACAGATTGCGTCGCATTTCTTGATGATCAGCCACAGGTGGCAGCGGTGGGCGTGAACTGCACCGCCCCAACGTTTATTCCAGCGCTTATCCGTGCAGCTCGTGGCGCAACCAGCAAGCCAATTCTGGTCTACCCCAACTCCGGTGAGATCTACGA
>JAYSSW010000146.1:0-4885 GCA_043720335.1 Planctomycetia bacterium | reverse complement strand
CTCCTTGTTGACGTGGAGATTCCCATAAACGAACGGGCTTAGCAACCCGAAAATTCAGTCTGGACGGGGCACTAGAGCGGTTCACCTTCGCTTGGCATACGCTCTCCGAGCCCTTCCGGTTTCGCGGAAAACACTTGCTGCGGGATTTCTGTCGCCTCGAAACCGAGTTGGACAAGTCGCGGCTGGTGGGCCTCCTTCGTCGACCCACCCTACAACTGAGCCTGAAGCGCGAGCGAGGAAAACCGCGCGACGGCATGGCGCCAACGGATCGGCGACTCGCGCCGCGAGAGCCGCGACTCGCGCAGCGACTCGCTGCGCATCGTCGAACGGGAGACGCTTCCCTTGCGACCGTCGCGCGGGTCGGCCTCGCTCGCGCTTCGGGCTCAGGCGGCCGGCGACTCTCAAGGAACGGCCTTCTCCTTGTTCGTTGCTTCCCGTGATCCCGCCGCCAGCGGTGTTCAAGGTTCGCTCGGCGCTCAGGCTCGGACATCCGTCCACTCGCCGCATGACACAGGATTCCCGGTCACGGCGACGGCGGGAACAGGCCCGGGCCGGCGTCGCGTTTCTTCTTGCGGTTCGGGTGAAGCGAGGCGCTGGCGACCGGCTCGTCGAAGCCTTCAAGCTTGTCGCCAGGCGAGGTTCCGTCGAGGCGTTTATGGATCATCGCGGCGTAGTTCTCGGACAGCTCGAAGCCGAGCCAGCGGCGGTGCAGCTTCTTGGCGACAACCAAAGTGGAGCCGCTGCCGCCGAACGGGTCGAGGACGAGTTCGCCGAGATGGGACGAGACGCGGATAATGCGTGCGAGAAGCTGTTCGGGCATCTGGCAGGTGTGGAAGCCGGCCCGTTCCTTGAAGGTGCCACACACGCGCGGGACGTGCCAGGTGTCGTGGTCGGGGTGGAAGATGTCGCTGGCGTCCTGCGGGCGGAGCAGCCAAGTGTCGTCGGGCAGCCGCCCCTTGGTGACGGCGCGGGTGTCGGCGTAGACGGTCTGCCGTGCGGACGGCACGCGGATCGCCTCGCTGTTGAACGTGAACTGCTTGGCGTCCTTCACGAAGTGGAACAGGTGCGTGTGGCTGCGGCTGAACTTCCGCGTGCAGTTGACGCCGAACGTGTAGTACCACACGACCCAGCTGCGGCAGCGGAAGCCCAGGTCACGCTGGAACAGAACCTTCAATTCCGCCGCGAAGTCGTCGCCGATGGCGAGCCAGAAGGTGCCGTCGGGCTTGAGCACCCGTTTGACCTGCTCGCCCCATTGCATGGACCAGGCGAGGTACTCGTCGGTGCTTTTGCGGTCGTCGTACACGTCGTACTTGTAGCCGATGTTGAACGGCGGGTCCGCGAAGACCAGATCGACCGCCCCGTCGGCGACGCGCGACAGCCCTTCGACGCAGTCCCCCAGGTGGAGGGCGTTGTCCGGCAGAGGAAATTTCGGCTTGGAGGACGGCATGGCGGATTTCGTTGAGACCTCGAAAGCCCAGGGCTGCTGCCCTGGGGATTTGCATACCCAGGGACGGCTGTCCCTGGGCTTTCATCGGTTTGTGCATGACTCAATCTAGTGTGCGCGTGTTTTCGCGAAAATCAATATCCTCGACCCAGGACAACCACCTCTTCGCGGGGAGTTTCGCATGAACGGCGGGCTTGTGCTGGTGACCGGGTCGAGCGGACGCATCGGACGGGCCGCCGTCGACGAACTCCTGCGCCGCGGCCATGCCGTGCGCGGCTTCGACCGCGTCGCCACGCCCGGCGTCGCCGACATGGTCGTCGGCACCCTCACCGACGAGGCGGCCGTCACGCGGGCGGTGCAGGGGGTCCACACGCTCATCCACCTCGCGGCGACTCCCGACGACGCCGACTTCCTCAGCGAGATCGTGCCGAACAACATCGTCGGCGTGTACCACATTTTCGAGCAGGCGCAGCGGGCGGGCGTCAAACGCATGATCGTCGCCAGCAGCGGGCAGGTGGTGTGGTGGCAGCGCTTCCGCGACGCCAACACGATCGGCGCCGACGTGGCGCCGACGCCGCGCTACTGGTACGCCGCCGCCAAGCTCTTTTTGGAAGGCGCGGGCCGCTCGTTCTCCGAGAAGTTCGGCATGAGCGTCATCGCCGTCCGTCTCGGCTGGTGCCCGCGCACCAAGGAGCAGGTGGAGGAAATCCGCGCCGAGCAGTGGGCGCAGGACGTGTACCTCAGCCCCAACGTCGCGGGCCGTTTCTTCGCCTGCGCGGTCGAAGCGAAGGCGGCGATCCCGTTCGCCGTGCTGTACGCGACGAGCCTGACGCCGCGCCCGCCGTACGACCTGGCGACGGCGAAGGAGCTGATCGGCTTCGAGCCGCGGGAGTCGTGGCCTCAGGGGATCGAAGTGGTGGTGGGGTAGGCTTCCCATATAGCCCCCGGCTTGCCGGGGGTGAGACGTGTCGCACGTCGGTGAAAAGCAAAAGGATCGTTCGCCCCTTTGATATACGGGTGAACGATCCTTTCGTTGCGAACCGGCGCCTTTCGCGTCGCACCCCCGGCAAGCCGGGGGCTATATGGCGTCGCACAGCTACTTCACGAAGTCCTGGTCGGCGAGGCCGGTGTTGAAGCGCAGGTTGACGTAGCTGAACGACTCGATCAGGTCGCCGCCCGCTTCGCCTCCCTGGCGAGGCCAGTCGTAGTTCTCGCTGCGGATCGGCATCTTCGACTCCTTGTCGAGATAGATCACGCTGCGATGGCAGTAGAATTCCTGGCGGCGCTCGGTGCGCGTCGTCTCCACGCGCAGGCAGGTTCGGCCGTTGTAGGCGTACTCGCCGACCTTCACCTGCGTCTTGTTGAGCGTGATCTCGGTGCTCCAGTGCTTCAGCGTCTGGTCGATGAGGTTGCCGATGCCCGCCTCGGCGATGCTGTGGCGGCTGGCTTCAAGCGCGCGCGGATCTTTGGGGTCGATGCTCATGAAGCCAAGCAGTTTCCCCTTGCCGAGCTGGTTGCTGCGCACCCGCATCTTGTTGTCGTTGCGACCGGCGACGAAGTAGACCTCCTGCCCCTGCGACGCCTTGGGCGACACCCAGCGCATGCCGACGCTGAACGGCTGCGTCTTGGCCTTGAAGTCGATGACGTTCTCCTCCAGCAGCACGTTGTTGACGCGCTCGCGCGACACCAGCGTGCAGGAGTAGTCCTTCACCGCGCCGAAGTTGCGCTTCGCTTCCTGCATCCAGGCGAGCGGCTGTTGAAGCGTGGTGATGTCGGCGACATTGTTGTTGGGCGGCTGCGTGCCGGGCGGCTGCGTGCCGGGCGTCTGCCCGCTGGTCGGCTGCAGCAGCGTGATGAAGCCCAGCACGAGGGCGCAGAACAGCACAAAGGAAAGCGGGCTTTGCTTGCGGGAAGAACGGCGGCGGGATCCGGTGCGACTCATGTCCTTGAGCCTCCAAACGGGACCAGGGGGGCAGGCTCGCGACTCCGGCGAGCCAAGTTGATCTTTCATACAACAATGCAATCAGCGTGCCAATGCGGAATCATCGCCGCAACCGCTCCGCACGGCAAAGAAGGCAGGCTGGCGAACCCTGGGGCCGCCGCGATTGCATTTCACGGCGCCGGGTTTGCAAAGTTTGCGGCGAGTCGTTTGCGCAAAAGTCGGAAAAGAGTCGCTTGATGAAGCTCCAGATCCACACGATTGTTTCGCAGCCGTTCGCGGAGAACACGTACCTCGTGTGGCTGCCGGACCGCAGCGACGTGCTGGTGATCGATCCGGGGCTGGAGCCGGAATTGATCCTCGACTTCCTGCGTGAACGGGAGCTGACGCCGGCGGCGATCCTCAACACGCACGGCCACGCCGACCACATCGGCGGCAACGAGGCGCTCAAGGCCGCCTTCCCCGACGCCCCGCTCGTCATCGGCGTCAACGAAGCGCATCTGCTCACCGACGCCGACGCCAACCTGAGCGCCCCGTTCGGGATGCCGGTCGTCAGCCCGCCCGCCGACCAGACGGTGGTGGAAGGCGAGGTGATCGACTTCGCCGGCATCCCGCTGGAGGTGCGCGAGATCCCCGGCCATTCGCCAGGCCACGTCGTCTTCATCCACAACGGCGCGACCGTGTTCGGCGGCGACGTCCTCTTCCGGGGCAGCGTCGGCCGCACCGACTTCCCCGGCGGCAGTTCGGCGACGCTGTTCGCCGGCATCCGCGCGAAGCTCTTCACGCTGCCGGACCACACCGTCGTCTACCCCGGTCACGGCCCCGCGACCACGACAGGCCACGAGAAGCGCACCAACCCGTTCGTCAGCGGCAACGGGTGAGAGGCGCCGTCCGTCTCCCGCTCACCCGTCGCTCCAACTGAACGGGTACTTCGGGTCGTCGAGCGCCAGCGCCTGCCGCGTCAGCAGCAGCGGCTGGACGGTGTCGACCATCACCGCCAGCTCGTCGGTCCATTTCACGTCGCGGCTGGCGACGATGGTGCCGGGGTGCGGGCCATGCGGGATGCCGCGCGGGTGCAGTGTGAACGAGCTTTCCGCCACGCCGCGACGGCTGCCGAATCGGCCGCGCACATAGTACAGCACCTCGTCCGCCTGCACGTTCGAGTGCGCGTAAGGCACCTTCACCGCCAGCGGGTGCGTGTCGAGCATCCGTGGCGCGAACGTGCAGACCACGAAGCCCGTCGCTTCAAAGGTCTGGTGCACCGGCGGCGGCTGATGGATCGTCCCCGTGATCGGCTCGAAGTCGTCCGCGTTGAACGTGAACGGGTACACCATGCCGTCCCAGCCGACCACGTCGAACGGGTGCTGCGCCATGACGTAGCGCGATACGCGCTCACCGTCCTTGATGAGCACCGGCACGTCGGCCTCGCGGTCGATGACGTTCGACTCCGTCGGCCCGTGCAGGTCGCGCTCGCTATACGGCGCGCCGAGGCGGAGCTGCCC
>JAYSSW010000145.1:0-2264 GCA_043720335.1 Planctomycetia bacterium | reverse complement strand
TGCTCCCCTTGCGTTTCTGGTCGAGCGCGAGTTCGGCGAGCAATAAAGCCGCCGCCCCGGCGTCCTTGTCGCGCAGCAGCGGCGTCGCCAGGATGCCGTGGCTCTCCTCGCAGCCCAGGATGAAGTCGGCGAGCGTCCCTTCGATGTCCTCGTAGCAGCCCTTCGATTCCAGCTGCCAAAGCACCTCGGCGACGTACTTGAAGCCGACCAGCAGGTTGTCGACGACCTGCGCCTTGAAGTGCCGGGCGATGCGCGTGACGAGGCCGGAGGTGACGAGCGTCTTGCAGACGACGGGGTGGGGCGGCATCATGCCGCTCTCGGCCAGCTTCGACAGTTTGTAGTACGTGACCAGCGAGGCGATCTCGTTGCCGTTGAGAAACAGGAACATGCCCGCCTCGTCGGGGGCCATGCCACCGATGCGGTCGGCGTCGGGGTCGGTCGCCAGGACCAGGTCGGCTTGCATCGACTCGGCCAGCGCCTGCGCCCGGTCGAGCGACGCCGGGACTTCCGGGTTGGGCGACTGCGTCACGTTCGGGAACTGGCCGTTGGGCTGCATCTGCTCCTCGACGGGGCGGATGCGGAAGCCCTGCTGCGTCAGCACCTCCATCGCCGACATGCCGCCAACGCCGTGCAACGGCGTGAAGATGACCTGGATCTCGTCGAAGCGTGGCGGCGGGATCAGGCTCTGCTTGCGGCAGATGTCGAGGTACGCCTTGTGCGCCGAGTCGTCGAGGAACTGGACGCGGCCGACGCGGACCGCCTCGGCCCAGGGGATCTCCTTGATCGTCGCCACCTGCTCGACGAGGTCGGCCATGATCTGGTCGTCGGGCGGAACGGGCTGGCCGCCGCGCTCGTCGTAGAACTTGCCGCCGTTGTCGTCGGGGGGGTTGTGCGAGGCGGAGACGTTCAGGCCGCCGTGCGCGCGCAGCATGCGGATGGCGCACGAAAGTTCCGGCGTGGCGAGGTAGCGGGTGCTGTTGTCGGGCAGGATGTGGGCGGTGATGCCGTTGGCCGCGTAGACGCAGGCCGCGTGCTGCGCGAGCTTCTTCGACGACAGATGGATCAGCGGGTTGGGCCGATCCGCGCAGTAACGCTTGCGCTGGTCCTCGAACTGGCGCACGTCGTAGGCGAGCACGACGACGAGCTTGGCGAGCTTCGGGAAGCGCTCTTTCAAATACTCGCAGTGCCCCTGGACGGAGGCGCCGAGGGTCCAGAGGTTCATGCGGTTGGGTCCGACGCCGACGGCGCCGCGCCGCCCGCCGGTGCCGAACGGCATGATCTGATGGAAGCGGTCGACGAGGCCGGCCCACTGCTGCTGCTCGATGAGCCATTCGATCTGGGGCCGATAGCCCCTGAAAGCGTCCTCGGAGAGCCAGCGCCGCAGGTTCTTCGCCGCCTGCTCCTTGAGGGCCGGGTCGGCGTCCACGCTTGCAAAACCAGCGGCCGTCGTCGCGAGCAGATCCATGTGCGGGGTCCTCGTGTTTTGCAGGTATTGTACGGTCGCCGGCGATGCCGGCGCGTCGCAAAAGCGATGGTTTCTTCGGTGCGATTCTGCTACCCTGATGGTCGAGATTGCCCCAAGGAGAAAATGGAAATGGCCACCACCACCCGCAAGAAACCGACGAACGCGAAACGCGCAGCGCCTACCGCTCCGAAGTTCGAGAAGGCAACTTTCGATGGTGGATGGTCGCTGCTGGTGCCTGAGTGCATGGGGTCGCTCGAAAAGTTTCGTGAGTGGTCGTCGTCGCCGGAGTTTCCGGAGCAAGGAAACATCGCGTACCTCCAAGGCGAAATCTATATCGACATGAGCCTGCAACAACTCTCCTCGCACGTATCGGTATTACGCCGGCTCGAATGATAATCAATATGATTTTCTCAAAATGCCAGCAAATTCTGGACATTCAGACAAACTTATTGATTATTATTCGAGCCGTGGTAATAAAAGTCGCAGTATCGGCGGTTTTGAGCACCCTTGTCAAAGAAGCGGATTCAGGCGAGTTCTTCATGAGCGGGGTTCGTTATGTCAGCGTGCCGACGGAGCTATCGATCGAGCCGGACGCCAGCTTCGCGACCTGGGACTGGAATAAATCGGCAGAGCTGGTACGGATACCGACTGCAGACGGCCAGGACACGATTGAAATGGAAGGCATGCCGGAGTGGTAACCGTTCACCGCTGCGCGAGCATGGCGGGCACGGCAGCCCGGCGCGGCGGGCCTCCACGGCGCTGCGCAGGTATTCCAGCGGGCTGCGGCCTTGCAGGCGGC
>JAYSSW010000144.1:0-2264 GCA_043720335.1 Planctomycetia bacterium | reverse complement strand
GTCCCTCTCCCCGTAACGGGGAGAGGGATGCTCATCTCTCGCAAGAACCGCGAAATCGCATTTCTCTTTTCCATCAAACAGCGACCGTCGGCGGCGTCCACGCCGGCAGGTCCGCGAGCGTGCCGTCGATGAACGTGTGGTGCCAGAGCTGCGTCGCTACGACACCGACCAGGCCCATCTCGACCATCGTGCGCTGGTTGCTGCCGGGCCGCATCTTCTGGAACGCCTGCCGCCAGTGCGCCACCTGGACCGGGTCGAACCAGCCGCTCTTCCTCAGCGACTCCGGGCTGAGCAGCTGATCGACGAAGGTCGGCATCGTCGACGTGTGGAAGCCGTCGAGCGGGGCGCGGAACATCGCCTTGCGGCGCCAGGCGATCGAGCGCGGCACCCAGCGTTCGGCGAGGTGGCGCAGCACCAGCTTGTCGCGCAGGCCGCGCAACTTCCAGTTGGGGTGCAGCTTGGCGAGGAAGTCGAACACCTCCTCGTCGAGGAAGGGGTAGCGCGTCTCGACCGACGAGTTCATCACGACGCGGTCCCCCTTCGACGCCAGCAGCAGGCCGGGCAGCATGACGCGGGCGCCGAGGTAGAGCGAGCGGTTGAGGGGGTGCCATTTCTTGGCGCGGTCGAGGTTGAGCTGCAGGTCGGCGTAGGGGATATGGTCGCCGAGCTGCTGCCACATCGCTTCGCTGTAGAAGCGGACTTTCGAGGAGCCGAACAGGCCGTAGACGTTGAGCCAGGCGTTGGGTCCGCCGATGGCGTCCTGCACCTTGCGGGCCGCGTCCCACGAGACGCGCGGGGCGCCGGTCATGCGCAGGTAGAGCCGGCGGGCGTGCTGGCTGAGCGGCAGGCCGGGGATGGCGTCGAGCACGCCGAGGAGGCGTTGAATCTTGTACCACGGGTAGCCGGCCATCCATTCGTCGGCCCCTTCGCCGGTGAGGGCAACCTTGTAGCCTTGCTGGTGGACCTTCCGTGCCAGCAGGAGCAGAGCCGCGCACGACGTGTCGACCACCGGCGTCTCCGCCGCCCGGATCAGCTCCGGGTACGTCTGCAGCACCTCGGCCCGGCCACAATCGACAACGACCGTCTCCGTGCCGACATGCTTGGCGACGAGGGCGGCTTCGCTGCGTTCGTTGAGGCCGGGGTCGTCCTGCACGGAGATGGTGAAGGTCGGGATGCCGGGCTTGCCTTCCTTGCGGCGTTGGGCGCAGGCGAGCGCCACGACTACACTCGAATCAACCCCGCCCGACAGGTACGACACGACCGGCACGTCCGCGCGCAGCCGCCTCTCGACCGAGCGCTGCATGACGGCTTCGTACTCATCGATCACGGGCGAGCCGGCGTTGCTGCCGAATCGGCGGAAATCGCGCCAATCTTCCTGGCCAGCGTCGGGAAAATCGATTTCCCAGAAAATCTTCTCCTGGACCGCCACCGGCCCTTCGGGGCGAATCACCAGGTAATGCCCCGGCAGCAGAATATTGACACCGGCGAAGCACGTCACCGGGCCGGGCGACGCGAAGAACGTGAAGACATGGTTGATGCCGCGCGGGTCGGCCTTGGCCGGCACCAGCCCCGACGCCAGCAGCGCCTTCACCTCCGACGCGAACAGGATCGCCTCGCCGTGCGGCGTCGGCTGGCGCGTCCAGTACAGCGGGCAGATGCCGAAGCGGTCGCGGGCCAGGATCAGGGTGCGCGTCTTCTCGTCCCAGAGCGCGACGGCGAATTGGCCGCGCAGCTTCTCGAGCATCGCTTCGCCGTGGTCCTCCCACAAATGCGGGATCAGCTCGGTGTCGCAGTGGGTGCGGAAGACGTGGCCCTTCGCTTCGAGGGCGGCTTTGCGCTCGGGGTAGTCGAACAGCTCGCCGTTGAAGACGACGGAGACGGAGCGGTCCTCGTTGTGGAGGGGCTGCTTGCCGTCGGCGAGACCGACGATGCTGAGCCGTCGGTTGGCCAGGCCGAGGCCGGGACGGTGGAAATAGCCGTCGTCGTCCGGCCCGCGATGGAGGATGGCGTCGGCCATGCGGCGCAGCGTCGCTTGCGCGACCGGCGCTTCCCCCGACAGATGAACCATCCCCGCGATTCCGCACATGCGTTGGTGTGTCTCCTGGTGGGGATGTTATATGCCTTGCCCGGCCAGGAATGCGACCCCGTGGGGCACGATTCCATCGTGCCGGAAGCACAACGTGATCGACGCCTGATCCATTTTTCGTTCAGGCGAACGGCCAGCGTAAGCGGGCTGGTTGAACTTTCAACGATTGCGAGGTTCC
>JAYSSW010000143.1:0-2264 GCA_043720335.1 Planctomycetia bacterium | reverse complement strand
CTGTTCCGGGGGTGTTCGTCGTTTTTTCTTGCCAAACCACTTAATGCACGATGCGTGCCAATCGTGGCAGCGAACCATTGGATTTTTATCGATGTGTCGCAAGCGATGACGTGAAAGCGATTTGCGACGCACAATCCTTCGATGCCTTCGCCAGAATCCGACTTTGCTGCCTGCGAAAGATTTGCCGATGGGTTGGAATTTACAAGCGGCGTTGTAAAAAACGCCATGTCTTCCCTTCCATCGCCAACGATTCAGTCAAGTGGGAGAAGCGGGCCATGTTCCTGACCGATCGGCTGGCGCGGGATCTGTTCACGGAGTTGGTCCGCATCCCCCTCATCGACCCGCATTCGCACATCAACCCGCACGCCGCCGCTTCCAAGTCGCTCGACGACATCCTGGGCTACCACTACTACACGGAGCTTGCCCATTCCGCCGGGATGAGCCAGGAACCGTTGTCGAAGGAGACGCCGCCGCGCGAACGGGTCCGGGCGATCCTGAGCCACATGGACCGCTTCGACAACACGGCCCAGTACGGCTGGTTCCTCGAAATCGCCCAGACGTTCCTCGGCTTCAAAAGCGACCGCGTCACCGGCAGCGACGCGGACGCGCTCTTCGACGCCGCCGAGAAGGTGATGGCCCAGCCCGACTGGGAAACGCAGGTGCTGCGGCGAAGCAACGTCGAGCAGGTGTTCCTCACCAACGACTTCGACGACCCCCTGACCGGCTTCGACACGCAGTTGTACGTCCCCTGCCTTCGCACCGACGACCTCGTCTTCCACCTCGACAAGCCCGCGGTTCGCGAGCGGCTGGCGCGCGCAACGGGTGTCGAAGTCAGCGACGCGGGGTTGATGCAGCAAGCCATCGCGGCGCTGTTCCAGCACTTCACGCAGCACGGGGCGCGTGCGTGCGCGATCTCGCTGCCTCCCGATTTCAGCCCGGCGCGGGTGTCGTCGCACGACCTGTCGGAAGCGCTCTACCGCGTGTCGCAGGGGCACGACGACGCGGCGTCGAAGGCGGTGATTTCGCGCGGCGTCTTCTGGGCGCTCGCGGAACATTGCCGCGAGTTCGGGCTGCCGTTCGACCTGATGATCGGCGTGAATCGCCGGGTCTACCGCAACGGCGTGTTCCAGGGGCAGGACCTGTACGACCAGCGAACCTCACTCATCCAGTATGCGGAGCTGTTCAACGCGTTCCCAGACGTGCCGTTCTGCGTGTCGGTGCTGACGAGCAACCAGAACCAGGAGCTGGCGAGCTACAGCTGGATCTTCCCGAACGTCGTCACCAGCGGCCACTGGTGGTACTCGAACATCCCGGCAACCATCGCGAATGACGCGCGGGCGCGGCTGCAAGCGGTGCCGAAGACGAAGCAGATCGGCTACTACAGCGACGCTTACAAACTCGAATTCATCCTGCCGAAGTACAACATGTACCGCCGCGTCCTGGCGCAGATCCTGGCCGACGATTTCGTCCGCCCCGGCGTCACCACCGAGACGCAGGCGATCGACCTCGCCCGGCTGCTGCTGCGCGGCAACAGCGAGCGGATTTTCCTGAAGAAGTGACGGCGAACGCGGAGGCCCTTCCATGGAACCGATCCGCCTGGCCGTGCTGCTCAGCGGCGGCGGCGCCACGCTGCAGAACCTGCTCGACCGCGTCGGCGACGGGCGCTTGTCGGCTCGCGTCGTGCTGGTCGTGTCGAACCACGCCGACGCGTTCGGGCTGGAGCGTGCTCGCGGGGCCGGCATCGAAACGCTCGTCGTGGACCGCAAACAATCCGGATCGCGCGCGGAGTTCAGCCAGCGCATCTTTGACGCCTGCCGGCGGGCGAACGCGGAGCTGGTGTGCCTGGGGGGCTTCCTGCAACTGATCGAGGTGCCCGACGACCATCTGGGCCGCGTGATGAACATCCATCCGTCGCTGATCCCGGCGTTCAGCGGCAAAGGCTGCTACGGCCACCATGTCCACGAAGCAGTGATAAGTTGCGGCGTGAAGGTGTCGGGCTGCACGGTGCATTTCGCCGACAACCAGTACGACACCGGCCCAATCATCTTGCAGCGCGTGGTGCCGGTCGAGAACGACGACACCGCAGAAACGCTCGCCGCCCGCGTGTTCCAAGCGGAATGCGAAGCGTACCCGGAAGCGATCCGGCTGTACGCGGAAAAGAAGCTGGTGATCGAAGGCCGACGGGTGCGGATCGTCCCCTGAGCCCGAAGCGCCAGCGAGGCAAACCACGCGACGATGCGTCATGATCTGCGCGACGTGTCGGG
>JAYSSW010000142.1:0-10180 GCA_043720335.1 Planctomycetia bacterium | reverse complement strand
GGGCGCCGCGCGAGGAGGTTGGATCGTGTCGTTGCGTGGCGACCCGATGCCACGCTTTGGAACCGCCGCGCGGCGCCCGCGCTCCGCTGCGCGTCGCGGCTAAACGGGGTTGCTAGCCGCGCTTCCAGTTCACGCGCGGGGCGTCGGCCCACAGCTCGTCGAGGGAGTAGTACTCGCGCGTCTCCGGGTCGAAGACGTGGATGATGATGTCGCCGTAGTCCTGGGCGACCCAGCGGCTGGCCTGGTAGCCGTGGATAGTGCGGCGCTTCTCGCCCTCCAGGACCAGGTAGTCGTCGATCACTTCGGACAGGTTGTGGATCTGCCGCCGGCTGCTGCCGGTCATGAGGACGAAGAAGTCGAACTGGGGGGTGATGCCCCGCAGGTCGAGGATGAGGATGTCCTTGGCCTTGTTCTCGTCGCCGATGCGGGCGCACTGGATGGCCTGCTCGAGCGCGACTTCGGAACGGGCGGACGTGTTTCGCAGGATGGTGGTGTTGCTCAAAGGAACTCTCGCAGGTGGCGACCGCTGGCTTCGCAATCCCTCATTGTAGGATTTGCGCGCTGCATCGGGTCGAAGATTGTAGGCGGGACACGGCGCACGGCGGACAAGTTCACGGAGACGCTTGCCCTCCCTGGGTATTTTACGCCCATTCCTCGCCGCGCGGCGCCCGAAATCGAGTGACTTCTTGAAAATGACCTGTTCCGCCCCGCAACGTTGCGGTATGACCCGGGCGCTGCGAAGTCCCTTTCGGCGAAGGAGCGGAACAATGCGTAGAATGCTGTGTCTGGGCGCGGCGGTGCTGGTCGGCGGCGCGGCGTGCGCTTTCTGGTATGTGAGCGGCCGTGTCGAGGTCGAAATCGTGCTGGGCAACGCCAAGGAATCGGCCGCATTCACGTCGCCCGTGCTGACGCCGCAGTTCGTCGCGAAGACGAATCACGTCGAAGCGGATGAGCCGATCGTGGTCGAGCGGCCCGTCGAGCAGCCGTTCACAGCGTTCCCGCTGTTCGACGCGGTGCCGGGGATCGTGCAGGCGAACGGCGACGCCCAGCCGCCGCGCCCCGACCAGGAAACGGCGCCGCGCATGCCGGAAGTCGCGGACTGACGGCGCAACGTTTAGCCGTTCGCCTACGGCGAGCGTGGGCGCGACATCGCGCGGCGATTCGATCCACCGACGTGTATCGCGCCCGCGCTCGCCGTAGGCGAACGGCTAAACGGCCACGGAACCTCACTCGATGATGCAGCGTCTCGCGAACTTCCTGGCCATTAACCGCACGGTCGGCGTCGTGCTGGTCAGCGTGTTGCTGTTCGGGCTGGGCGAGGAGCTGTGGCGCAGCTTCCTGCCGCTCTATCTGCGCGATCAGAGCCGGACGCTCGCCGAGCAGGCCAACAGCGACCTCGGCCTGAGCGCAGCGACCCTTTGGCACGTCGCGTTCTTCGCCTTTGGCCTCAACGTCTTCCAGGGTCTCTGTTACATCGGCGGCGGCCAGCTCACCGCTAGGCTCGGCGACCGCGGCTCCCTCTTCTTCTTCGGCCTGCTCACCCTCGCCGGCTACGTCCTGTTCCTCGCCGTCCCGTTCCCGTGGGCGGTCGTCGTCGCGTCGCTGCTGATCCTCGGCTGGGAATCGCTGTCGATGCCAGTGACGTTCACGACCGTTGGCGCCACGCTCCAGAAGCACAAGCAGGGCATGGCGTTCGCGGTCCAGTCGATCCAGAAGCGGCTCCCCAAGATCATCGGCCCCCCCATCGCCGGGCTGGTGCTGACGTACTTCATCACGCAGCACGGCGGCGAACTCGGCCGATCCCTCGGCATGCGTGTGCTGGTCGGCTGCGCGCTCGCCCTGGGCGTCGTATCGCTGGTGGTGCAGTGGCGCTGGATGCCGCACCGCGAATCGGTCGCCAGCGGCGCCAGCGCCATCGAGATTCTGCGTGCTTTCCCGCTGACGATCCGCTGGCTGCTCGTCGCCGAGATCTTCACGCGCTGGTGTGACTGGCTGGTGCGCGAGTTCGTCGTGCTGTACGTCGCCACCGAGCGCGGCCTAAGCGACAAGCAGATCGGCTTCCTGATCGGCCTGCAGCACGTCGTTGCGCTGGCGACGTACCTGCCGGTGGGGCGGATGACGCAGGCGGTCGGCTTGCAGCCGTTCGTCGGGCTGACGTTCCTGTTCTTCGCGCTGTTCCCGCTGACGCTGATCCTGGTCCCCGACGGCTGGATCTGGCTGGCGTTCGTCGTCTACGGGCTGCGCGAGATCGGCGAGCCGGCCCGCAAGGCGACGATCACGACGCAGCTGCCCGAGGCGATCCGGGCGCGCGGCGTCGGGCTGTACTGGGGCCTGCGCAGCTTCGCGGTCTGCTGGGCGCCGCTGGCCGGGGCCGGGCTGTGGCTGTGGGGCGGCCCGCCGCTGCTGTTCGCGGCAGCGTTCACCTTCGGAGCGCTGGGCATGGCGATCTACTACGCGTGCTATCCGCGCGAAGGAAAGCCGTCGTCCGCCCAGCACGGCTAACCCAGGAATTACACTTGGCGCGGGCAGGAGTGAGACGTTTTTCAGAGCCACGACTGGCAAGGAGTGGCCGGCCCCGCGCGACGATTCGGATACGGGGCGTTGGATTCGGGTTAGCCACTCCAGTCGTGGCTCTCGTGTCTCATATCAGCCCGCGCAAGGCATGGTTCCGCGTGGACATTCCGCCCACGTCAACGAAGAACGGCGGGCCACGCCAGGCCCGCCGTTCGTGCTGTTTCAGATCGCCGCGTCGGCTCAGCGCGTCGCGGAGATGGTGAACGTCTCGTTGGTGCCCAGGATGGTGCGGTCGTTGGAGCGCTGGCCCCACGTCGGCGACACCACTTCGTAGGTCAGCGTGCCGGTCGGCACCGCGTCCAGCGCACGCGACGAGCTCGGCGCCACCCGGAAGGTCCGGCCGTTCACGATGAACAGCATGTCCTCGGTGTACATGTTCACCAGCATCACGCGTCCCGTGTTCGTCGGTGGCGTTGTCGGCGGCGACATCGCGATGCGGTCCTTGCCAGGCGCCAGCTTCAGGATCGCCTGCTCGATCGAGCCGAGTTTCAGGCGGATGTCTTCCAGGTTCGCCTTCTCAACAATCGGCGTTTTGGGGTCGATGGGGCCAGGTTCCACGGCGACCGACCGCTTCTGCAGCTTGGCGATCTGCTCGTTGACCAGGTCGATCTGCGTCTTGGCCGCCTCGATCTGCAGCTTCTGCTTCAGCTGCTCGCCCTGGAGCGCGACCACGTCGGCCTTCACTTCGGCGATCGATTTCTTCAGCCCCTGCACGTCGGTCGTCAGCGTCTGCAGCGTCTCGTTGACGCCGTTGAACTGGCTGCGGATGGTCTTGTCGAGCTTTGTGATGCGCTCGATCAGGTCGTCGTTGTCCTGGACGGAGGTCTTGCGCTTCTCGACCGTTTCCAGCCGGGTCTTGATGTCGGCGAGCGACAGGCGGATCGCTTCAAGCGGGTCGGTCTTGGGTTCGGGGCCGCCGACGCCGCCGGCGAAGATCGGCTGCTGCAGCAGCGGCGCGGCCAGGGCCAGGAACGAGCAGACCTTGAGGATTTCCCAGTTGCGGATCATCGGAGTCTCTCCACGGAGCGGGACGCATGCGTTGACGTACACCACCGGATCGAAGCAGACATCGAACCGGGCCGGTTCCATGGCCACCACCGGCAGCGTGAACGCCGGGTGCTGCACCTGCACTTGCGGAGGCTCGTCCGTCGGCATCGGCAGCACCGGCGACTCGAGCTGCAGCGGGTCCAGCATCGCCGTCACGTCCACCACGGGGGGGGACTTGATTTCCGGCTCCGGCGTCTCCGCTTTCCGCGTCCACCCTTCCTGGGCGAGATTATGATTATGGTTGAGCTTAGGGAGAAGCGATTCCGGCTGCAAGGGTTTTTCCGATTGGCGCGGCAGCGCATGCGTCGCGCCGAGCGAGATGCACAGCAGCGACAGGCAGCCGAGCACCAGCACGCTGATCCAGAACAGCCCGGTGGTGCGCCCCGGGTCGGTCGCGGGCCGGCGGCGGTGCGTGATGCCGCGAGGCCAGGACGAACCCGGGGCTCCGGAGCGGGGATCGGGATAGTGGGTCATGACAGCTACCGGGAGTCGGCCAATGGAATGAATCCAACGTGCCGTCCCGTATAAGGCATGTCGGGGAAAAAGAAAAGGCGAGCCGGGGGGCGATGGAACGCGGGAAAGCCCCGCGACGGGTTGAGAGTTCCTTTCGAGTCGCCGGACGTCTGAGCCCGAAGCGCGAGCGAGGCAGCACGCGCGACGGCCGCAAGGGAAGCGTCTCCCGTTCGACGATGCGCAGCGAGTCGCGGCGCGGCTCTCGCTGCGCGAGTCGCCGTTCCCCTGGCTCCGCACCGTCGCGTGGCTTTCCTCGCTTGGCGCTTCGGGCTCAGGGCTGAGAATCGCTCAGGCTCGGACAAGTCCGTGATTCCGTCACTTCACGCGGCGGTACATCACGTCGGTGCGCAGCACGTACTTGCGGCCCTCGATCAACGGGGCGCCCTCGTGCAGTTGGTAATGCCAGAAGACGAGGGCCTTCCCCTTCTCCGGCTTGATGCTGTGCTTCAGGCCGAACTGGTTGTCGTAGAAGTTCGTCTCGCCGCCGAGATAGCCGTCGTTGAGGTAGATCATGAACGTGAACAGGCTCTCCTCGTCGGGAGAGCGGCGGAAGCAGCCGTCCTGGTGGAGGTCGAACTTGTGGGCGCGGTCGTAGCGGTAGAAGCGGAAGCGCTCGTTGAAGCCGTGGAGCTGCCAGATCATCCACAGGTCGGGCAGGTGCGGCTTGGCCCGCTCGAAGAGCTGCGCCGCGAGAGCGAGGTCGTCGTGCATGACGCGGAGGTTGTCGCGCACGTCCTTGCGCATGACGGCGCCAGCGCGGGTGGTGATGGTCGCCTCGTCGTAGCCGGCCGCCTCGCTGGCCGCGATGAGCTGGTCGCACTCGTCGGGGCGGAGGAAGTTGGGCAGGACGAAGATCGTCTCGCCTTCGATCGATTGCTTCGCGAGCGGGTTCATGGGGACGCTCCGGGGAGAGAGGCGACGCATGACATCATGGTCGCACGAAACCGGCCTTGACGCCCTCGAATGCCACGCTATGGTCCCGCTGCAAAATCCTGCCTCTGCGCAGGTGATTCCAATTCGGGGGGAGGGGGATCATGGTTGATCGCTTCGAGCGCTGGCTCGTCGGCGCCGGCGGCGTTTTGTTCCTGGGGTTCTCGCTCGGCTGCATGAGCCTGAACTTCGGCAGCCGCACCGAGGTCGTCTCCGCCGTCGACGCGCCGGGAATCCAGCGGGGCAAGGCCCACGTCCGCGCCGGCGGCGACCAGGTCGTCTATTATCCTACGCCGTACACGACGCCGCCCAACCTGGAACTGGAAGACGGCGCCTTGCGCGACTCGCTGCAGATCGTCGAGCAGCGCAACGACAGCTTCGTCGTGAAGAACACCAGCGCCAGCTCCGTCGACGTGTCGTGGAAGGCGCGCGGCGCCGTCGTCGGCGCGCCGGCCCAACCAACACTCGGCGCCCCCGCGAGCAACGGGCAGCCGTCGCCGCAGATCTCGTCCAGCAAGTAGACCTGCGCCGCGAGGAATGGCACGCCCGGAAAGCTCCTCGCGGCGCCATGCAGGACGCGTCCTTCGCTTGGAAGCTGCTTCAGAACCTCGTGTGACGGAAATCGTATCCCGCGACAGAAGGCGAGCGACGTGGCCTGAAGATTTCGCGAATTCCTGCGATCCTCGACGACACTCATGCCCGTTTTCGCTGCTTTTCCCCGTGTTTCCCGCGTCCCGGCGCCCGTTCGCCAGTCGGCTTGACAGGCGGGAACCACGGGCTATAGTGCGGCCCTCCAAGGGCAGGCACGCTTCGCAACGATCAGCACCGACGGGGCAGACTCCCGTCGCGTGGGGAGGCTCACGCATGGCCGACCAGCGGACGACCGTCGCCGAGCTGCGCGACGTGGTCAGGCAGTTCGTCGCGGAGCGCAACTGGGAGCCTTTCCACACGCCGAAGAACGTGTCGATGGGGATCGCCATCGAGGCGGCGGAGCTGATGGAGCACTTCCTCTGGATCGACGGGGCGGCCTCGCTGGAAGTCGCCCTGCAGCCGGACAAGAAGGCGGCCATCGCCGACGAGATGGCGGACGTGGCGGCCTACCTGCTGCGGCTGAGCGACGTGCTGGGGATCGACCTCAGCGAAGCGATCCGGGGCAAGATGGTGAAGAATGCGATCAAGTACCCGGCGGAGAAGTACCGGGGCAGGTTCGAGGCCTGAACAGGCTGGCGGGCGAGCCAGAGGAGACGTGGACCGTGTGGCGAACCAGGAAAACATGGCTGATCCTGCTGTTGAGCGTGGGCCTCCTGGGCGCCTATTGGGGCGTGTCCGCACAGGAAGGCCGCAACCCGCTGACGCCGCGACCCGTCCAGCCGCCTCCCGACGACGACCTGTCGAAGGGGAAGCCGACGGCGAAGGGGAAAGCGGAGCTGCCTTACGCGCCGGTGATCCCGGTGGGGGGGCAGTACCCGGTGGAGAATCCGGCGATGCCGGTGCTGCCGGTGTTGAAGCAGAACGCGGTCCCGCCGCCGCTGCCGGTGGTTCCGGGGACGCTGGTTCCGCTGCCGGAGACGAAGGGGAACGTGGCGCCGCCGCTGCCGTTCGGCCAGTCGCCGTCGCTGCCGACGCCTCCCGCGCTGCCGGTCGCGCCGCCGATCGCGCCGATGCCGGAGACGAAGAACCCGTTCGCGCTGCCGCCGATCGCACCGCAGCCGGAGACGAAGGGTCCGCAGCCACTGACGATGCCGATCGATCCGAAGCAGCCCGTCGCGGCGCCGGAGATCATCACGCTCCCGCCGCAGCCGAAGGGGAATGGCCCGTTGATTGTGTCGCCGGAGACGCCGGTGGAGCCGAAGCGCGACGCGGTGCAGTTGCTCGATCCGAGCAAGACGAACTTCAACCCGCCGACGACGGCGAACAAGATCGCGCCGACGCCGGAGGTGGCTCCGCTGCCGAAGCTGCCGCAGGTCGAGGACCGCAGCCCGAAGCCGCAACCGCAGCCCGTCGTGCAGACGCCGGTCGTTCAACCGCCCGTCATTCAACAGCCGGTGGTGCAGATGCCGGTCGTGCAAACGCCCGTGCAGCCGCCGCAGCCGGTGGTGATGCAGGACAAGCGGCCGAAGTCGTTCATCCTGGTGCGTCCCGCGGTGAAGGGGGACGGCCTGCCTGTGCCGAACATCCGAATCAACGAGAAGGAACCCGTGGTCTGCCACGCGAACCGCAAAGAGATGATGCAGAACTCGCTGGTGCTGCCGCCGAACCCGCCGCTTGTGGTTCCTAGTACACAGGGCGACAACTCGCTCATCAAGCCGTTCATCGGGAATGATCCGGGCGGGTCGATCCTGCTGAGCATGCAGACGCCGCAATTGATCGTGGAGAAGCGAGGCCCGGCGATGCTGCGGCAGGGGGAGCCGCTGCACTACCAGATCGTGGTGAAGAACGTCGGCGCGACGCCGGCGAACAACGTCCGCGTCGAGGACGAGATCCCCAGCGACACGCGCATCGTGTCGAGCGACCCGGCCCCCGCGCTGCAAGGGGGCAAGGCGACCTGGACCATCGTGGCGATCCCGCCGGGGACCGAACGGGCGGTGAGCATCACGCTGCAGTCGAACACGTTCAGCGAGCTGGCGAACAACACGTCGGTGCACGTCAGCGCCGCCGCCGGGGCCAGGCCGCGTGCGATGGGGGGCGAGCCGCTGTCGATCCGCGTCGCCGGGCCGCTAACCGCGACGGTCGGCGAGCAGCCGGTGTTTGAGGTTCGCTACGCCAACCAGACTTCCCAAGTCGTCCGCGGGCTGATGCTGCACGGCACGCTGTCGGAAGGGCTGTCGAGGCCGGAAGGTCGACTCTTCGAGGGCGAGGTCGGCGAGCTGCCGGCGAATGGGTCGAAGACGATCAAGCTCCCCGTCAGCGCGATGGCGCCCGGAAGGCACGTCGTCGAGATGAAGATCACCGCCGCCGGCGGCCTGCAAGCCACCGCGTCCGCGATCATCGAAGTGCAGCCCGCCGCCATCGCGCCTGCCATCGCTCCCGTGTCGCACTCGACCAGCAACTTCGTCGCGCCGGCCCCGGTCGTGCCCGCGCTGGCGACGACGGGAGGGGTCGTGGTCACGCAGTCGCCGATCACGAGGCTCATCGCCGGCCGCGAAGGCGACCTGCGCATCGAGGTCACAAACAACACGGGCAAGCCGCTCCGCAACGTGCGCATCGTCGAGGCGCTGCCGGAAAGCTTGGAGTTCACCGGGGCGAGCGACCGCGGCATGTTCCAGTCGAGCAGCCGGTCGGCCCACTGGTTCCTGGAGAACTTGGCCGCGTCGCAGTCGGTGTCGCTGACGCTGCGGGTCAACCCGAGGATGGCGGGCACGTTCAGCACCGAGATCGCCGTGCAGCCCGAAGGGGCGTCGGAAACGAAGTCGTCCAGCAGCGTGGTGGTGGAGGGCTTCAGCGACCTGCAGGTGCGCATGGCGGCCCGCGACAACCCGCTCGAAACCGGGAAGGAAACGATCTACGAGATCCAGGTCGCCAACAGCGGGGCGGCGCCGGCGACGGGCGTGCAGCTTGAAGTGACGCTGCCCGACGGCCTGATCCCGCGCGAGGCGAAAGGCCCGACACGTCATTTGTCGAACCAGAGCCAGACCGTGCGGTTCGAGAAGCTGCCGACGCTGGCGCCTCAGTCGCAGGTGACGTACCGGATCACGGCGTTCGCGCACACGCCGGGCAACCACCGGGTGCGCGTGAGCCTGGCGAGCGACCAGTCGCGCACGCCGCTGGTGCGCGAGCAGAACCTGCTGGTGTACGATCCGAGCAGGTAGGGGATTTTTGATTTCAGATTGATGATCTCAGATTGGAAGACGGGCCAAGCCCCAGGATGAGCGCAGCGATTCCTGGGGGTGACAAACCCACGGGTTCGACCCCCACCAATCGCTGCGCTCATGGTGGGGCTTGGGGGTGTTCAATCTGCAATCCAAACTCTGCGATCTGCAATCTGCAATCTGAAAAGCTGGCGTTGCCCCGATGCGAGGGGTTGCTATAAGGGGCCGATCAAGAGCGGGAAACGAGTCGGGAAGGCCTTCGGGGAAGCGGTTCACGAAGGTGAAAAGTCGGCTTTGGGGAATTTTCGGTTGCGTTGGGGGGGGCGAGTCGGTAAGGTAACGCGACCTCCATTTCGCGGAACCGCCGAACACTCGAGCCGGACAGCCAAGACGGCTGAATTCAGGGGAAGGGAATCCCCCTCTTCACACTCGCCATGACGCCCGAAAGACAGCGGGGCAAGCCACGCAGGATCGCGGTGCGCGCGTCGCGTCACTTCGGGGAACGTGTGGCGGACGGAAAGCCGGGGGGCTGGTCTTGAGCGATTGATGAAGGGTTGCTAAGATCGGCCGGTGCTTGGGGACGAGTTGCAAGCGAGCGTCGTCCGAGGCCCTGCCCGACCCAGGAACGGAAGAGCGGAAGCGGAACGGACCGAGGACAACGCGGTGTCGGGCGCACCCAGGGAGGGGCCCCGTGCGCCGTGGCGAGGGGAGGTGGGTGAGATGAGCGCGGGTCGCACCGAGAAGGAACAAGCACGGGTGCATATTCGCTGGATGATCCGCCGGGACATGGCGGAGGTCCTGCAGGCGGAGCAGCTCAGCTTCGAGTACGCCTGGACCGAGGAGGACTTCCTCCGCTGCCTGCGCCAGCGCAACTGCATCGGCATGGTGGCCGAGCACGGCGAGAAGGTCGTCGGCTTCATGATCTATGAGCTGCACAAGAACAAGCTGCACATCCTCAACTTCGCCGTGCATCCCGCGTGGCGACGCATGGGGGTCGGGGGGCAGATGGTCGCGAAGCTCATCAGCAAGCTGTCGAGCCACCGCCGCACCCGCATAACGCTGGAGGTCCGCGAGACCAACCTCGCCGCCCAGCTCTTCTTCCACCGCCAGGACTTCAAGGCCGTCCGCGTGCTGCGCACCTTCTACGAGGACAGCGGCGAGGACGCCTTCCTGATGGCCTACCGCTTCGGCGACGAGTTGGCCGAGGACGTGGAGGAAAGCGTCAACCGCATCGCGCAGTACGAGGAGAACTGACCTCGCCCGCCGCAATCATCTTCCGCGAGCCTGCCCTACCTGCAGGCTCGCGG
>JAYSSW010000141.1:0-10193 GCA_043720335.1 Planctomycetia bacterium | reverse complement strand
CCCGCCAGCGACCATTTCGCTTGTTTCGTGTTCATCGCCGTGTCCCTCTACTTGCTCGCGGCTTCCAGGATCAGCTTCACAGGCGTCCCTTCCTTGGGCAGCGTCTTCGGGTTCGTCTCCAGCTTCATGAACCGCTCGAACTCCATCGTCAAATTCGTCTGCATCACCGTCTGGTTCGACACGGGGAAGATCACCATCAGCGTGCCGCTCTCGTCGGCGCCGTAGACCTTGTCGGCCTTGTTCGGGTCGGGCTGCGTCTGCACCGAGCCGGTGAAGCGCCACTCCACGGTCTTCGGGAACGGCTTGCCGTTGCGCGAGTCGACCATCGCCTTGTCGATGCTGATCTTCTTGGGAGCGCCGCTCTCGTCGGCGAACTCCAGGTACACCTTCAGCGCCGGGCCGGCCGGCTCGTTCTTGCTCTCGCCCATGACCGGCGCCCCGGGCTTCAGCCCCAGCGACTCCAGCGCCTTGTGCACCTCGCTCGGCTTCACCTCGAACGTCACGATCGTCTCGTGCGCCTTCTTCCCCTTGGGGTGCGGCCAGCAGGCGATCACTTCCAGCGGATAAACCTTGTCGAGGTTCGGCAGCTTGCGCGGCGCGATCTTGCAGTCGATCGTGATGGTGCGCTTGTCCTTGTCAACGACGATGCCGCCGTCCTTGCCTGCCAAGCCGCGCGGAAGCTGTGCGAGAACTACCGCCATGACCACGAAGCCGAGAACCAGTCGCAACCGACGCATGTTATGTCTCCGAACGGATTCAAGATTTCGATTTTAGCCACAGAGGTCACAGAGAACACAGAGAGAGAAATCAAAAGAAGAGTGTGGTTCTCGCCCTGGCGAGCCGTGTCCGGTAAGGGGCCGGGTTGAGCGGGCGAAGGATGGTTGTGTGCGGACCACGGATTGCTTTACCCGGCCCCTTACGGGGCACGGCTCACCTGCGCTCGCGAATCTCCGCCGGTCGCGGTTCCTTCTCCCTCTCTCTGCCTTTCTCTGTGTTCTCTGTGACCTCTGTGGCTAACTTCCCCTACTTCTCGCCGATGCAGACGACGGCGGTGTCCTTGCGGGCGTGGGCGCCTTCGAGGTTGCAGGTGGCGACGAAGAGCCGGCCGTTCTGCACGACGGGGCCGCCGTAGACCATGCCGGGCGCCTGCACGTCGGGGTGGGCGCCGAGGTCGAGCTTCCACGACGCGGCGCCGCTCTTGCCGTCGATGGCGTGGATGACGCCCACCAGGTCGCCGGCGTAGACGGTCCCCTTGGCGACGGCGACGGGTGCGAAGAGCGGCGTCTTGGCGTCGTAGATCCACTGGCGTTCGCCGGTCGCGAGGTCGAAGGCGCGGACCTTGCCGTCGGTCGCCGACACGATCGCGGAGTTGCCCGCGAGAGCGGCGCAGGCGACGACGCCGCCGGTCACGTCCTTGGACCAGACTTCCTTGCCGTCCTTCAGGTTGAACGCGGCGACGAAGCCCTTGGCGCCCTTCAGCACCTTCGGGTCGTAGCCGATGCTGCTGCCGCTGACGACGACGAGGTCGCCGAGCACCGACGGGCCGCCCCACGGGTTGAGCTTGAGGGGGGTGCGCCAGAGCACGTCGCCGGTGGCGGCGCTGAGGCAGAAGAGCGCGCGGTCGCCTACCTGCTCCTTGTCGAGGAAAGCGGAGGCGACGAGGACCTTGTCGCCGACGACCGCGACGGGGGCGTCGACGTGCCATTTGTCCCTGCCCTGCTGCCAGAGCCGTTTCGGCTCGGACTTCGGCAGGTTCTCCTCGGTCGGCGGCATCGCGAACGTCGGATCCTGCTTCTTCTCCTCCTCGTACTTAGCCAGCAGTTTCTTCCACCCCTCGGCCATGATCTTGCCGGCCGTGTCGAGATCGACCGTCTTGCCGTCGATGACGGTCTTGTCGGCTTCGACGCAGACGACGCCCCCCGCCCCGCCGCCGATGTAGGCCCGGCCTGCGACGATGGTGGGCGAGCCTTCGAGATGCACCAAGGTGCCGGGGACGGCGTGGCGCCAGAGCGGGGCGCCCTGCTCGGCGTCGAGGCAGTAGAGCGTGGCGCCGTCGGTCTGGTGCATGCCGTCGCCGAACACCAGCCGATTGCCCATCACGCCGGGCGAGCTGACGGTCGGGAGCTTGAGGAACGGCGCCCCCTTCGACCACAGGACGCGGCTGGCCGGCTTCGTGTCGATGCTGAGGCAGGCGAAGTTGGCGGTGTTGAACGCCCCCAGCCCGGAGACGACGAGCCGCCCGCCGACCGGCAGCGGCGACGCGATGTAGTGGTCCTTCGACTTCATCGCCCACAGCACCTTCGGCGCGGCCGGCCCAGGCATGTCGTCGGCGCAGCCGCTGCGCTGGGCGTTGCCACGGTAGGTGGACCAAGGCTCCGCCTTCTGCGCATGGGCGGGAGCCAGCGTGGCAAGCAGCACGAGGGAAGCGATCAGCGTCGGTTTCGAGAGCATCATCGAAGGCCCATCATGAGAAGCGTCAACAACGTATCAAGCCCGCTGCCGGTAGGCGGCGGGGTGGAACCCCCAGGAATCGCTGCGCTCATCCTGGGGCTTGGCGGACTATTTCTGCGGCGCTGGGGTTTCGAGCGACGCGCGCATCGGGTCGGCGCCGAGGACGACGTCGCGGGAGCGGACCTCGCCGGAGCTGAGGTGGACGTTGACGCGGTAGGCGCCTGGCTCCAGCGTGAAGCGGGCGATCGGCGTCTGCTGGCCGCCGCGCCCGTCGCCGCCGGAGACGTGCCGGGTCGCCACGACCTTGCCCTCCTTGGTCGCCACTTCGACCTTGCTGCCGATCACCCCTTCGTTCGACTTGACGGTGAACGACAGCGGCGTGCGCTTGCCGGTCTGCGCGGGGCTGCCGAGCAGCACGACGGAGTCCTGTCCTTCGTTGTTGAAGACCATGTCGAGCTGGCCGTCGTTGTTGAGGTCGGCGAGGCTGACCGCCTGCGTGTTGAAGATGCGCTGCGTCAGGCCGATCGCTTCGCTGGCGTCCTCGAACGTGCCGTCGGCCTTGCCGCAGTAGAAGCGGTTCGACCCCTTCAGGCAGCCGACGACGAGGTCGAGGTGGCCGTCGTTGTCGACGTCGCCGAAGGCGGCGCTGGTGGCCCAGCCGTTGAACTTCGCGAGGTCGCCCGCTTTGGCGGTCACGTCGGCGAAGCGGCCCTTGCCGTCGTTCTTGAACAGCTTCAGGCTCCCCTTCTGCGGAACCAGCAAGTCGGGATGGCCGTCGTTGTCGAAGTCGCCGAAGACCGGGTTGACGCGGCCGGGGGCGAAGGCGATGCCCGAGTCCTTCGCCTCGATGAAGATCGGCTCCCCCTTGGCGTTTTTGCCGCTGAGGACCAGCACGCCGGTGCCGGCGCCGTAGAGGAAGTCGGGGCGGCCGTCGCCATTGACGTCGCAGACGGTGAGCGATTCGCCCTTGAGCGAGCCGGCGATGCCGTTGGGGCCGAGGCCGACCTGCTCGGAGACGTCGACGAAGGCGATCCCCTTGGGGCCGTCGGCGGGCTTGGCGCCGACGTTGCGGTAGAGGCGCAGGCCGTGGTAGCCGTTGGCGAGCAGGATGTCGGGGCGGCCGTCGCCGTCATGGTCGAGCCAGGCGGCGGCGGTCGGCGCGTACAGCACGTCGCGCGGCAGCAGGTGGCTGTCGTCGCGCATCGTGGGGCCGAGGTTGGTGAACAGCCGCAGCCCGCTTGGCGTAGCCAACAGCAGGTCGGGCTTGCCGTCGCCGTTGTAGTCGCCCCACACCGCCGAGCGGGCGCCGAAGACGCCGGTGAGGATGACTTCGCTGAGGGCGTCGCCGTTGTTCTGCAGCAGGACGACCTTGCCGCCCCCGACGAGGCAGACGTCGAGCTTGCCGTCGCCGTCGAAGTCGACGATGGAGATCGCCTGGGCTTCGGGATCGACGCGGTTGAGGGCGGAGATGTGCGTGAAGCCGGGCATGCCGAGGACGCGGCGGAAGTCCTCGCCGCCCCAGCCGACGAAGTCGCGTTTGGGGTTGTAGTCCTGGATCTTGAGGCTGGCCTTCATGCGCTGGATCTTGGCGCGGCGGTTGTGGAGGTCCTCCTTGTTGCCGTCGACCATGCAGGGGATGACGACCTCCTTGCCTTCGAGCATGGCGGCGACGATGCCGACGAGCTTCTCGGGCGGGCCGGCGTAGCTGCGGAGGAGGAACGGCTCGGCGTGGCTGTGGTTCCACCATTCGCCGCCGGGGTAGGCCTGGTACCACCAGTTGCCGATGCAGGTCTCGCTGGCGCCCCCGTTGTGGAAGAACGCCGCCGTCTTGCCGACCTCGGCCCATTCCATCTGCGGCTTCCATTCGTCGGCGCGCAGCCCGCCCCGGCCGATGTTGTGCTTGATGACCTCCGTCGGGTGCTTGCCCTTGATGTCCTGCACCTTGCGGAAGACGATGATGTTCTTGTCGCGGTCGACCGACTCGACGCGCATCAGCACGATGTTCGTCGACTGCGCGACGATGGCGCCGAAGCTCATCGGCGCCTCGACGTACGCCCGGCTGGGCAGCGCCCACCACGCGGAAATCAGAGCTGCGGCCAGCACGCCGAACACGGTCAGCAAACGAGGAAACCGGCTCATGGAAGCACCTCCTCCGGTGGTGGCGTCATCGCGAAAGCCCAGGGACGGCGTCCCTGGGGATTTGCAGACCCAGGGACGGCTGTCCCTGGGCTTTCGTGGTTTTGTCGTTGACGGACGTGGGACGACGCTGCGTCAGTTCTTCCCCATCCGCTCCTTGGCGGCCTCGGCCCACGGCGTGTTGGCGTAGTCGCGGACGATGCGCTCCAGCAGCTTCTGCGCCTGCTCGGCCTGGCGGTTCTCCGCGTACGACTTCGCCGCCTCCAGCAGCGCGGCCGCGCTCAGTTCGGGGTAGTCGTACGTGAACGGGACCACGAGGAAGGCGTTGGCGGCGTCGACGAATCGCTTCTGCTCCGCCCGGCACAGGCCGATCTGAAACTGCGCTTTCGCGGCCACCTCCGCCGCCGTCCGCGACGTGACCTGCGTGTAGGCGTTGACGGCGCCGTCGTAGTTCTTCTGCTGCTGCATCGCCCAGCCCATGCCGTAGCGGGCCTCGTCGCCCCAGGGGCTGTTCGAGAAGTTGTTGGCGACGCGCTCGTAGGCCTGCTGGCTGGGCGCCCACTGCTTGTCGAGGGCGAGGGCATAGCCGAGCCGCAAGAGGGCGCGGTCGGTGAGGCCGGGGAGGTTCTGCAGCGGCCCCTGGTCGCGGAACAGCGACAGCCGCTTGATCGCTTCGGGAATTTGCTGGTTCTGGATCAGCAGCTCGGCCGCCCGGTAGTGGCCCCAGCCCATGAGCGGGCTTTTCGGGTTGAGGGCGACGGCGTCGAACTGGGCCAGCGCCCCTTTGACGTTGCCCTTGGCGGCCTGGATGACGCCGAGCTGCAGGCGGATCTTCTCGGTCAGCTCCGCCGACGGCTCCTTGTCGAGCACCTCGTTGAGCAGCTTGGCGGCCTCGTCGTGCTCGCCGCGCTGGGCCAGCATCTCAGCCAGCTCGAAGCGGGCTTCGCTGGCCAGCGGCACGTCGGGGAAGCTGTCCTCCAGCGTCTTGTAGAGGAAACGCGCCTTCTTCTCCGACGGCTGTTGCGGCACCTTGTCGAGCGGAACCTCCGGCGGCGGCAGCTTGCCCGCCATCGGCGGCGACTTCTTCGCCAGCTCCTGCGCGATCGCCGCCCGGGCCGACTGCACCTCCGGCGCCGCCAGCGTGCGCGACCCCCAGGCCGCTTCGTACAGCATGCGGGCGCGGACCTCCTGCAGCTTGTCTTCCTTCTTGAGCTGTTCCGCCTGGCCTTCGAGGTAGGCGACCGCGCTCCTGATGCTCTGATACCCCTCGTCCTGCGTCTTCTGGACGTGGGCGATCTCCTCCGGCTTCTTCGCGGCCGGGCGGAGCTTGTCGGCCATGTCGAGCTTCTGCTGGCCTTCGTCCTTCAAACACTGGGCGAGCCGCAGCGCCGCCTCGGCGGCTTCGGGGCGGTTGCCCCCCATCTTGACCACGGTGTCGAACAGCGTCCGCGCTTCGGGGAGCTTGCCCGCTTCGCGCAGGGCGACGCCTTGATGGTAGCGCAGCAGCGCGACCCATACCGCGCGGTCGTTGTCTTTGGCGAGATTGGCTTCGTGCTGCTCGCGGGCCTTCTGCAGCACGTCGGCCGCTTCGCCCGGCTTGTTCTGGCCGCGCAGGTAGGTCGAGAGCTGAAGGAGCGCCATCGGCGCCGACGGCGACTGCTTGAGCGGGTCGTTGGTGAAGCGGCGCAGCTCGTTCATGGCGCTGTTCACGTCGCCTTGCTGGGCGATGCACTTGGCCCGTTCGAGGATCGCTTGCGACGCGGCGGGCAGGGCGCCGAACTCCTTGCCGACGCGCTCGTAGGCGCCGCGTGCGACGTTGAGGATCTTCACCTTCTCGGCCGGCTGGGCGTTGAGCTGGGCCAATCTCTGCTGGCAGAAGCCGAACTTGAGCAGCGCGTCGGCGACCTGCGGGTCTTTTGATTGTGCGGCCGCGAACGAGTCGAGGAACTCGGCGGCTTGCTTCAGCTTCTCCTCCAGCTTGCCCGCTTCGAGGGCGTCTTCGGGAATCGTGTTCGGGACTTGACGAAGAAGGCAGTCGCCGAGCAGGTAAGGCACCAACGACAACTCGCCGCCGCGCTCGGCGGCGGGGATGTCGTTGAGGGCGGCGCGGGCCTTCTCCAGCTCGCCCATGCGGTAGTGGGTCAGGCCGAGGCTGTAACGGGCGAGCTGCACCTTCGCGAATTCGGGGTACTTCTCGATCACCTTCTGCAGCCGCTTGATCGTCTCCTCCTGCAGCTTGGGCAGGTCGCGGGCGCGTTCGTCCTTGTTCGGGTTCTTCTCGGCGGCGAGCAGGCGGAAGTAGCTGTTCTCGGCCTGCACGAACAGCACGGCGGGCAGCAGCGTGCTCTGCGGGTGCTTCTCCGCGAAGACCTGGGCCGCCTTGTCGGACTCGTTGAACTCGCCGGCGAGGTGCAGGGCGGTGATGAGCCTTTGGCCGACCTCCTCCATGCGGTCGGGGATCGCTTTCTCGTTGATGAGGCCGCTGTAGACGGCGGCCGATTCGCGGAATTGTTTCAGGTGCTGCATCTGGTCGGCGAGTTCGAGGAAGATCTCGCCGCGCCGTGTGCGGGCTTCGGGATCCTGCTCAAGCACGCGCTGAGCGCGTTCGACCGCCTGGCGGAACGTGTTGAGCGAATTGCCGATCGCCTGCTGGTAGGCTTGCAGGTTCGCCGTCGGATCGGGGGCGGCGCCGACCTGGGCCTTGCCGATCCAGAACAGCACCTGGTCGGCGAGCTTCGCTTCCTTGTCGATGATCGGCGTCAGGATCTTGATCGCGTCGCCGAACTCCTTCAACTGGACCATGCAGAAGCCAAGTCGCATCTCGGCCTCGGTCTTCAGCGGCGACTGCGGGAACAGCTTGACGAAGTCGGCGAGGCGCCCCTTGGCGTCGGCGAACTTGCCCCCCTCGTACTGCACGACGCCGAGATAGAACATCGCCCGCGCGACATGGTCGGGCGCCGGGTTGCGGATCAGCGATTCGAGGCGGGCCTTCTCCTCGGGATCGTTCTTGAGCTTGTCGGGCGTCTTGAGCGTGTTGGCGGCGTCGGCCTTGCTCTTGGCGTGGTCGGCGAGGACTCCTTCGTAGCCGACGGTCGCCTCGGCCCGCTCGTCGGCGAGATGGTGCGTGCGGGCCAGCAGGTAGCGGGCGTGCTCGCCGAACACCGGGTCGGCGAACGGAGCGAGCGTGGAAAGCGACTTCTGCCCGGCCGCGTGGTCCTTGAGCAGCACGCTGGCGTAGCCGTGGTAGTAGCGGCCCAGGTTGCGGTACTGGCTCTTCGCCAGCGCGTCCTTCGTGAACGGCTCGGCCGTCGCCTGGGCTTCCTTCAGCTTGCCCAGCCGCAGTTGCATCTCCGCCAGGTCGCAGCGGGCGCGGGCGGCCCACTCGGCTTCGACGGTCGGCTCCTTGGCGCCTTCCTTCACGCGCTCCGACAGCGACTTCAGCGCGTTCGTGAACAGCGGCAGCGCTTCGTTGAATCGCTGCTGCGCTTGATTGCGCCGCTGCGGCGCCTCCTGCGGCTTCTGGTCCGCCTGGACCAACTCGGCGATCCCCTGGCCGCGCGCACAAAGTGCCGCGTAGTAGACGGCCAGCGGCGCGTCGGCGAACTCTTTCACGCCGGCGAGGTTCTGGAACAGGTCGCGCGCCTCGTTGTAGTTGCGCTCGGGGCCGTCGATCAGCGACAGGGCCAGGCCGTAGCGGGCGGCGATGGCGTCCTTGTGTCCGCCGAACTTCTGCGTGAACTCGCGGAACGCCTTGGCGGCGAACGGGTAGTTCTTCTCGTTGAACGCTTTGCGGGCGCTGTTCAGCAGCAGGTCCGCCATCTGGTCCTGCGTGAGCTGCGCCTGCACGCGACCCCCGGCGATCCCCGCGAACACGACAACGCCGAGAAGGGCGAAACGAACGGCGGCGGCAAGGTGTCTCATCGTTGTGGTCCTGCTCATGAGTTTGGCTTGCGGAGCGAAGCGATGAAGGCTTCGGGGAGGGCGAGGGCAACCAGCGTCCCTGTCGTTTCCGCCCCGCCTCATGACGGGGGAAGCGGGCGGATTGACATCGGGCTGTCACTCGTCAGGCCGTCGCGCCGGGATCGGGGAGGCGCGGGCCGTGAGCAAGCATTCTGACCGGGCGCGGAGCGCATGTCAACGGGCTGGCGGAAATTTTCACGGAAAGGAAGAGCTTCACGGAAACGACTTGTGTCGGCTTTTGAAGGAGCTCAGTTCAGCTCCGCACGCCGCTGGCGAAGCTGCGCCAGCTCAGCGGCGAGGGCGGCCTGGCGCGCCTCCTCCAGGCGCTTGCGGCGTTCGTAGCCGAAGCGGGCGGTGGCCCACAGGTCGAAGATCGCCAGCACGATGATGACGAACACCACGAGCAGGGTGCTGATCCAGTACAGTCCGACGAAGCGGACCGCGTCCTTCTCCGACGCGGTCATCGGCCGGTCCCCCTGGGCGAAGTCCTCCGGCGGCATCCCGGAATGGTCGAGGAAGAACCACGCGACCAGGAAGCCGGCGATGACCAGCATCAGCACCGAGATCGAGACGCGGCGGGTGGCCTGTCGAACCAGGTACATGCGCTCGTTGAACGAGACGTTGACGTCGCGCGACAGGGCCCGCATTGACTGGAGCTGCCGCCAGCCGTAGTAGAGCGCGATCGCGACGAGCAGCACCGCGAGGCCGACGCCGACCGGCAGTTCCATGGAGTTCAAGGCGGCACCTGAGGTGGTGGGACGGGGCGAGGCGTTGATTCAGCGCACGCGCTGCATCCAGACGCTCAGCACGCGCGACACCTGCTCCAGCGGCTCGGCGGCGCAGTTCTCCGGCGTGTCGCTGAGGCGGTGCCAATGTGCGTAGTTGAAGTCGATGATGTCGATGGCCGGGATGTCCACGTTCAGCAGCGCGATATGGTCGTCCAGCACGTGCTGGTCGACCTTCGACTTGAACAGGTCGACCTTCTGGTCCTGGGCGATCCCCCAGACCTGGCGGCACAGGGCTTCGGCGCGGTTCCACGAGTAGCCTTCGAGCGGGAACGACGCGTCCTTGCCGCCGATCATGTCGAGCAGCAGGGCGGCCTTGTAGTTGGGGCGGTTCTTGGTCGCCTTCCAGGTGCGGGCGAAGTGCTGCGAGCCGAAGAAGTAGCGGTCGCGGTCCTTCTCGAAGATGTACTCCTCGCCGTCGAAGAAGACGAAGTCGACGCCGACCTCGGTCTTGAGGTCCTTCATGTGATTCCCCATCTCCATGAGGAAGGCGACGCCGGAGCCGCCGTCGTTGGCGCTGACGAACGGCTCGCGCCACTTGCGCGGGTCGTTCTCCTGGTCGGCGATGGGGCGCGTGTCGTAGTGGCTGCACAGGATCACGCGGTTCTTCTTCTCCGGGAAGAACGACACGATGAGGTTGTTCATCGCGACCGGCTTGGCCTGGCTCGCCTGCGTCGCCTTGAAGGGCTGGTCCTCGGCGCGGTAGCCGAGCTGGTCGAAGTGCTTGCGGATCAGATCCTGCTGTTTCGTCATGCCGGGGCTGCCCGACTGGCGCGGCCCGATGGCGCAGATCGCCTTGAGGTAGTCCATGGCGCGCTTGCCATCGAAGGGGACCGGCTTGGCGTCGGCGGCGCCCATGGG